>NZ_VHLC01000004.1:0-171995 GCF_006547355.1 Myxococcus sp. AB036A
TCCCCACCCCGCCTGCGTTGCAAACGCCCACTGCCCAGCCCACCTTCCGGCAAAGGATGCCCGTGCGTGAACGTGACAAAAACGATGTGCTGGAGTCGCCCTGGCTCTCCCAGCAGGCCATGGCCCAGCTGTTCCGGGGGGAGCTGAGCCGCTCCGATACCTGGCGCACGCGCCTGGACACCACCACCAACTGGGCAATCACGACGACGGCGGCGGTCATCTCCTTCGGCTTCGCGTCGACGCAGAGCTCGCACGTCACCTTCCTGGTGGGAATCTGGATGGTGGTGTCGTTCCTCCTCATCGAGGCGCGGCGCTACCGCTACTACGACTTGTGGAACCGCCGGGTGCGCCTGCTGGAGGACGGCTGGTGGGCCCCCATGCTCCGGCACGAGCCGGTGGACCCGGACGCCCTGCGCGAACTGGCCCTGGAGCTGGAACGGCCCCAAATCCAGCTTTCCCTCTTCTCCGCCATCTCCACCCGGCTCAACCGCGCCTACGGGCCCATCCTGATGGTCCTGATGATGACGTGGTTCGTGAAGGTCTACAGCCACCCGAAGCCACCCGTGGACCTCGACGAGTTCCTGGCGCGGGCGGGGGTGGCCTGGATTCCCGGCGAGGCCGTGACGGCCATCCTGCTGCTGCTCACGCTGACCGCGTCCTACCTGTTCCTGTCGTCCTTCTTCATCCGGGCGCCCCTGGGCGAGCTGCGGACCCGGCCCCGGGGACGCCGGGCGGCCCTGTGGGAGGCCTTCTACCGGCCCTACGCCATCCGCACCCGGCGCAAACCCACCCGCCGCCCGCGGCCGTCTTCCACATCCGAGCACTGACACTCGGAGCGGATGCCCTCCCGTCCGGAATCCGGCCGGGTGACCCGCCAGGGTGCCCCTACCTCATGGCCGCCATGCCTCCGGCTGAATCCCGGGCGTTTTCGTCCTTTCGACACCAGGGAAATTGTGCTGTGACTCCGCACCCATGGCGACCACACGAACTGTCACGATCATCAATGGCGATGGCATTGGCCCCGAAGTCATGGCGGCCACCGTTCGCGTCCTCGAGGCGCTCAAGGTCCCCCTTGATTTCGAGTACAAGGACGCAGGCACGGAGGTGGTGGCCAAGTACGGCACCAACCTGCCTCACGAGACGGTGGAGGCGGTGCTGCGCAGCGGCATCGCGCTCAAGGGCCCCACGGGCACGGTGGTGGGCGGTGGCCTCCCGTCGGCCAACGTGGGCCTGCGCAAGCGGCTGGACCTGTACTCGTCGCTGCGGCCCGTGAAGAGCGTACCGAACGTGAAGACGCGCTACGAGGGCGTGGACCTCGTCGTGGTGCGTGAGAACACGGAGAGTCTCTACGCCGGCCTGGAGCACATCATCGTCCCGGGCGTGGTGGAGTCGCTGAAGATCATCACCGAGAAGGCCTCCACGCGGATTGCCCGCTTCGCCTTCGAGTACGCCCGCAAGCACGGCCGCAAGAAGGTCACCGCCGTGCACAAGGCGAACATCATGAAGCTGTCGGACGGCCTCTTCCTGGACTGCTGCCGCAAGGTGGGCCGTGAGTTCCCGGACATCACCTACGAGGAAGTCATCATCGACAACCTCGCCATGCAGCTCGTGAAGGACCCGACGCGCTTCGACGTGCTGCTGGCGGAGAACTTCTACGGCGACGTGCTCAGCGACCTGTGCGCGGGCCTGGTCGGCGGCCTGGGCGTGGTGCCGGGCGCCAACATCGGCGAGCGCACCGCCGTCTTCGAGGCCGTGCACGGCACCGCCCCGGACATCGCGGGCAAGGGCATCGCGAACCCCACCGCCCTGATGATGTCCGCGGTGATGATGCTGGACCACCTGGAGCTGGGCGAGGCGGCGCGCCGCATGGAGAACGCCATCTGGAAGGTGTACGGCTCGGGCGAGGTCCGCACCGGCGACCTCGGCGGCAAGGCCACCACCCGCGAGTTCACCGACGCCATCATCGGCGCGCTGTAGTTCGCACGGCGCAGGCCGTAGCAAGAAGCCCGGGGCGCCTTCACGGCGGCCCGGGCTTTTTCGTGTCCGGGCTACACCCTCGTGAACTTCACGCCGGTCCCTGACACCCCTACCTCTCGGTATCCAGGTCCACGTGAAGTGCGGGAGAGCCACCGAAGCGGGCCAGGCTCACTCCGTTTGGGAAGGCACTGACTTAGGGGGCACTGGCTCCGAGCCATCCTGTATCGGCGGCACAGGAGATGACGGAGCGTCGGGACTCGGTGACTGAGCCGGGGCAACTGGGGGCGTTCGTGCAGGCGAAGCAGTGCCTGTGTCCCGAGCAGGCTCAACGGGATGCGGCGGCATTTGAGGCGGTGACGCTGGAGGCTCCTCGCTCGTCGGAATCGGAGCCTTCGCGACCACCTCCCCCTGAGCCGTCACCGCATAGACCTCCCACCAGTCGAGGACACGTCCACTCGGACCGTCACAGCGGTCAAAGCGTTGGTCCACCGCCACGAAGTACAAGCCCGGCGTCGGCCCCGCGAAGACGGAGACGTCCAAGCCCTGCTCCGGACTCGAACACCCCGCGAAGAGGTTTGGAAATGGGTTGGTCCTCACCACCTCACGAATTGCGCCTGCGGCAGCCAACGCGGCACCAGCCTCCATGCGCTCTACGACGGTTCTGGACGAATGCTCATCCGGCCACGGGACTTCACCCTTCCAAGCGGATGCAGGCGCGGCGCACCCTTGAAGCACCGCGACCAACCCTGCCACCGTCAGCGCCTTGCTCATTTTCCCGACCCTAATCACGGAGTAACTGCAAACCCCGCTACGACATTGGGGGGCCACGTTCCGAAACGGAGGACGAGGAGGAGTGGGAGCACAGATGCCCAGCGTGACCCAGCTGCCCCTGGCGTCGCTCCACTGCTGGACCTCGCCCGTGGGGAAGTAGCGAAGGAAGAGCCGAGTCCCATCCTGGCGCTCCGCCACCAGTGCGGATGCCATCTCGATGACGGAGCCCATGAAGGCTGCTGGAGCAGGGTTGCCAGGTATCAAGCGCACTGCCGCCATGGACACGAAGGGCTTGAACGCGTCTGTAGGCCACACGCTCAAGTCCTGCGACGAAGGTGCCGCGGCACACGGATGGTTGTGGACGAAGCCCACGACCCACACCTGCGAAGATGGATAGTCCTCATCCTTCACTGCGAAGAACGGGCGGCAGGAAGCATGACTCCCCCGAACGGGCTCTGCCACCCGCCAGGACAACGAGTCTCGACCGCCCGCCACGTACACCGTCGAGCAATACTCCGTGGAGAGCCCTACGACGGGACGCCGTGTTCCCGGGTCGCACGCCGTCGCCCCAGGGAGATTCAGCAGCGCTTCCGCCACATCCCGAAGAAGGCTTATTGGGATGGAAGCATCCCCTGTGGGCATCTCGACAGCGGGGACTTCTGACCACGGGCCTCTCGCAACCTCCGCGTCGGAAGCGGTCATTGAGGGGGGAGTGGAACCTGCGCATCCCGCCATGAGGTGGAAAAGCAAAGCGCCAAGCCTGGTGGAGCCAGCGAAAGCCATCGGCACGAATTATAGACGCAGTTCAACACACAGAGCGAACACGCACAGGACGCGCAGCGAAAGCGACACACGGTTCGACCTTCGCCGTATCCGCGTCGTCACCTCACGACCGGCGAGTGGCGAGCCAGCGCTTGGCGAAGAACACCAGGCCTCGCCCTTCACAAGCAAAGCCCGACGCCCAGCGAGTCAGCCGACCGTGACCTTCCGCACGCCCCGCGCCTCGAGCAGCGCGGGCAGCCGCTCACGCTGGTCGCCCTGGAGCACCAGCGTGTCGTCCTCCACCACGCCGCCGCAGCCGAGCGAATTCTTCAGCGCCTTGAGCCACACCTCGCGCTGAGCCGCGGGCAGCTCCAGGTGCTCCACCACCGTGACTTCCTTGCCGCCACGGCCCTTGCGCTCCATACGAACCACCGCGCGCGCGGGGCCCTTGGGTTCGGCCTTCACAGGCGCCTGAGCCACGGGCGCGGCGGGAGCCTGAGGCAAGGCCTCCCGCTGCGCCACGAGCGCGGCGAACGGGTTGTTGAACGGAGCCGCCGGTGCCGCCGGCGGCTCACCCTTCTTGTCGCGCTTGCCCATGGTGCGGGTGCCGCGTCCTCAGTGGTTGTGGCCCGCGTGGTCGTCGTGGCCGTGGCCATGGCCACCGGCCGGGCGCGGGCGCGGCGGAGGCAGCACGTCGAAGCCAGGGGCGCTCGGGTTCCCGTCCGCCATCACCAGCGCGTAGAGGAACGGCGCGGAGGGCGGTGTCTCGCGGCCGTTCACCAGCACCAGCGGCGTGCCCTGGATGTGGTGGCGCATGGCGTAGCGGGAGTCCTCTTGAATCTTCGCCGCCGTGGCCGGGCTGTTCATGCACACCTCCAGCTGCGAGCGCGGCACCGAGCCCGACGACGCAATCTCCACCGCCCGCTCCGTATCCAGCACGGCCTGCGCGGCGAACATCTTCTCACGCAGTTCCCAGTAGTCCGGCGCGCCCTCCAGGCAGATCTGCGCACGCGCCGCCACGCAGCGCACGCTGGGGGCATCCGGCCCACGGCGCGGAATCGCCGGGTTGCACGCGCCGTCCAGCGGGAACTGGCGGGCCTCCAGCGACATCTTCCCTTCCGGGACACGCTTCTTCAGCGCGGACAGCTCCTCCACCAGCATCTTGCAGTGGGGGCACTTGCTGTCCGTCCACTCGACAATCTTCACCGGCGCATCCACCGGCCCATAGCGGTGACGCGCGGGCGCCGCGGCGGGCTGCGGCGTCTCGCTGCGGTACGCGGCCAGCGCATCCGCAATGAACTGCTGATGCTGCGGCGGCAACGAGCGCAGGAACTCCTCCAGCGACGCAGGCGGAGGCGGAGGCGTCTGCGGCGTCACGCCCGGCATCGGCGTGCTGGCCACCTGCGGCACGGGCGGCAGCAGCGCGGCACCGGACGCCTCCGACGCCTTGGGCGTGGCCCGGCCGGGAAGCAGCGTCGCCAGGAAGACCGCGGCGGTGACACCCACCGTCCACTTCAGCGTGGCGCCCCACTCATCCGCGCCGGGCAGCAGCGGCCCGGGCAGGCCCTTCCAGGCCACACCCGCGAAGGCCACCACCAGCGCATAGGTCGCCAGACACGTGGGGCACAGCGCGCCCGACTGCGCGCTCGCCACGGCGAAGACCACCACGGACACCAGGCCCGCGGCGGCCACCAGCCGCAGTCCGTTGGCCGCCGGACGCACCGGACGACCCGAGCGAGCCCACGCCAGGAACAGCGCGGACAGACCCACCGCGACCAGACCCCACACGAGGCCCAGGGCCGCCACGGGCAGGCCCACCAGGTCATGCACACGGCTGGCGAAGGCGGAGTTCCACACCGTCTCGCAGTTCACCGTGTCGGAGACGCCGCACACGGTGGAGCCGCCACCGCGCAGGGTGAGCAACTGCATCCACTGGAAGATGGACAGGCCACTCTCCGCGAGGCCCAGGACCAGCAGCGCCAGCGCGCCACGAGTCGCCACGGGGGTGGGCGAAGGGGAAGACGTCGAGCTCATGCATGCTCCGGGGGCGGGGACATCAGGACGAGGAGGCGGGCGGCATCGGGGCCGTCGTTGGCGACGCCGTGTTCGGCGCCCGCGGGGGCGAAAATGGCGGCGCCAGGACCGTGGACTTCCTCTTCGGCGCCCACGCGAAAGCGGCAGCGCCCGTCGAGGACGACATACACCTTGTCCGACGTGGCATGGCGGTGGGGCTTCTGGGCCTGTCCCGGCTGGAGGCAGTACACGTCCAGGAAGAAACGGCCGGACTGGAAGACATTGTGCTTCAGGAGCTTCTCCGGTGAGAAGTCCTGGAAGGACGACAGGTGCTTCACATCCATCGTGGCATTCGCTCCTTCGCCTCTATATAGCGACGGACATGGAACCGCTGTCTCTGCATTTTCTTCACGAGAAGGCGGGCGCCCGCTTTGGCGCCGTGGGCGGCCGGGAAACCGTGGCCGGGTATGGAGACTCGGAGGGAGAGTACCGGGCGGCGAAGGCGTCCGTGGCCCTCCATGATGCCTCCTACCGTGAAACCCTCCGAATCACTGGGGAAGACCGGGTCTCTTTCCTACACGGGATGGTCACCCAGGAGGTGAACAACCTGCCGGTGGGCACCGCGGCCTATGCCGCCATGGTTACCGTCAAGGGGGCCATGGTGGCGGATGCCCGCATCCTCAAGCGGGAGTCAGACCTCCTCCTGGATTTGGAGCCCGGCACCGGCGCCAAGGTGCGGGAGTTCCTGGATAAATACCTCATTTCCGAGGACGCCGAGCTGCACGAGGCCACGGGGGAGCTGGCCCTGCTCCGGCTGCTCGGGCCCCGGACGGCGGACGTCCTGTCGGCCGCCCTGGGCAGCCCCCATGCGCCGCTGTCGCACCATGCCGCCCGCACGGCCACGCTGGCCGACCAGGAGGTGTGGCTGCTGGGGAGCACCGCCATCGAGCCCCATGGGGTCGACGTGTGGGTGCCGCGCGCCAGCCTGGAGGACGTCTGGCGGGCCCTGTCCGAGGCTGGCGCCGCTCACGGCCTGAAGCCCCTGGGCTTCGAGGCCCTGGAGCTGCTCCGCGTGGAGGCCGGCGTCCCCCGGTACGGCCAGGACATGGTGGCCACCACCATTCCGCTGGAAGCCAACCTGGCGAACGCCATCTCCTACAACAAGGGTTGCTACATCGGGCAGGAGGTCATCGCCCGAGCCACCTTCCGCGGCCACATGAACCGCAAGCTGACGGGGCTGCTGCTGGGCGACGCGGACGTGGCTCCCGGCACCGAGCTGCGGCGTGGGGAGAAGAAGGTGGGCTGGCTGACCAGCGTGGTGCAGTCGCCTGTCGCGGGGCAGCGGGTGGCCCTGGGCTACGTGCACCGGGACTCGCTGGAGCCGGGCACCGAGCTGACGCTGGCGGAGGGCCCCGCCACGGTGAAGGTGGCGTCCCTCCCCTTCTCCGCGTGAAACAGTCCCAGCATACTGGTGAGCCATGTTCCCTGGCTCACCGAGCACCCTGCTTCGTCCCGCGCTGCTGTTCACGGCGCTGTCCCTCTTCCTGACGGGCTGCTTCAACGTCGAGCAGGACCTCTGGATTGAGCCGGGAGGTTCTGCTCGCCTCGTCGTCGACATGGGGATGCCCAGGTCCGTGACGGCGCTGGCGCGGCTGGGCGGCACGGCGGACGCCCGGGAGGCGCTGCTCGCGCAGGCGCGCGAGGCGGAGAAGACGCTGCGCCAGGACCCGGAAGTCTCCCAGGTGATGCTCCGGGACTACGAGAAGGACGGCCAGGTCCATCTCGTCTACGACGTGACGGTGAAGGACGTCACCCGGCTCCCGGAGCTCTACCGCCGCGCCGCCGAGCAGCACACTCAGGGCCAACCGTCATCGCCGAAGGATGCGTGGGACTTCCGCATCGAGCGCCAGGGCGGGAACTACGTCTACACCCAGCGTTTCAACCCGGAGAAGGCCTTCACCGCGCCGGTCGGCGTCGGTGACGCGGCCGCGGAGCAGGCCGCCCAGGAGCTCGCGAAGGGCATGGTGAAGGCCATGCTCGTCAACAACCGCCTCACCCTCCGCATCCACGGCCCTGGCATCGGCGAGACAAACGGCACGGTGAACGAGCAGAAAGACACCGTGGAGTGGAAGCTCAACCTCGCGGAGCTGATGGACGCCCCCGCCGAGGGCCGCGAGTTCCGCGCCGTCATCCACGGCGGCGAGCCGCTCTGGCTGTGGCCACTCGTACTGGGCGTGCCCATGGGGGTGCTGCTGCTGACGATCGCCGCCGCCCGGAAGCGGCGGGGCATCGCCGTCCGATAACACGCCCCTGACACGGCTGTCACAGCACCCCTGCCGTCGCTGTCCCTCCGCACCAATCATTTCGAAGACTTCGCCTTGGAACGGACCTTGCTGAAGCAAGCGTCCGAGCATGCGACCCACGTCTTCGCTGACATGGCTGTCCTTCATCACCGGCGCGACCGTCATGGCGTCGGAGATGGCGGCGTCACGCCTGATGGCGCCCTACTTCGGCAGCAGCACGCCCGTCTGGGCCGCGCTCATCTCCCTGGTCCTGGGTGGGCTCGCGTTGGGCGCGCATCTGGGTGGCCGCGTGGCGGACCGCTCGGGTCGCCTGACACTGCTGCTGAGCGCGCTCTGCCTCTCCGCGCTCGCCCTGGCCATGTTGCCCTTCCTCGCGCGAGTGCTGCTGCCCGGCGCCACGGCCGCGGTGCTGGGCGGACGCCCCATGGAGGGGCTGGGCCGCGTGGCATTGCTGATGGTGGTGGCGATGCCGCCCCTGCTGGTGCTGGGCGCGGTGGGGCCGTACGTGCTGCGCGTGGGGCTGGCGGGAGTGGAGTCAGCGGGCGCGCATGCCGGACGGCTGTCCTCCGCATCCACGGTGGGCAGCATCACCGGAACGCTGCTGGCGGCCTTCGTCGTGCTGCCGCTGCTGGGCACCGCGCGCACCATGGCGCTCTTCGCGGCGGTACTGGGGCTCACGGCCTCCTGGCGCCTGGGGTGGCGATGGCGGCTGCCCGCCGTGGGCGTGCCCGTGGTGGCGCTGGCCCTGGGCGCCCACGCCCTGCCCCGCGCCCCCAAGGCCGTGGACGTGGCCGAGTCCCCCTATGCCTTCATCCAGGTGGTGAAGGACGAACATGGCACCCGCTCGCTCGTCTTCGATGAGGGCTACGCGGTGCAGAGCGTCCACCGGCCCGGCCTGCCTGTGCGCGGCGAAGTCTTCGGGCACTACCTGCTGGTCCCCGCCATGGCCCAGGCAGCGCCACGAGCGCCCCGGGTGCTGGTCCTGGGCCTGGGCGCGGGCACGAGCGCCAGGGGCCTGCGGGAGACGTACCCCGGCGTGGAGGTGGTGGGCGTGGAGCTGGACGCGGAGGTGGTGCGGCTGGGCCGTGCGCACTTCGACCTGCCCTCCGAGGTGGAAGTCCACGTCGGAGACGCGCGCGCCTTCCTCGCGAGCGACACCCGCCAGTACGACGTCATCCTGGTCGACGCGTTCCGCTTCCCCTACGTCCCCTTCCACCTGACGACGCGCGAGTTCGCCGCCGCCGTGGCCGCGCGCCTGAAGCCCGGTGGCGTGGCGTGCTTCAACGTGGGGCGCTACGCGCAGGAGCGCGCGGTGGTGGAGGCCGTGGGCGCCACGCTGGCCACCGTCTTCCCGGAGGTCCGGGCCGCCGACGCGCGCAACCACAGCAACACGCTGCTCTTCGCCGGAGCCCCCGGGCTCGCGGAGCGGCTCGCGGAACGCACAGCGTCGCTTCCCGCCTCGCTGCGCCCGCTGGCGGAGCGCGTGGCCGGAGAGTTGGAGCCAGTGCCCGAGGGCGAGCCGCTGACGGACGACCGGGCCCCGGTGGAGCTGCTCACGGACGCCATCCTCCTGCGAGCCCTGTCGAGCGGGAGGGCCCTCCAATGAAGCGCCTGCCCGCGATGCCGGAGTTCCTCGCGCCGCTGCCCCTGTTCGCGGTGGCGCTGATGGCGGTGAATGACCGCTGGCTCAAGCCCACCTTCCACAACGCCCTCACCGGCAAGCTGTCCGACGTCGCCATCTGCTTCTTCCTGCCGCTCTATGTGTCCGCGCTGCTGGCGCTGGTGACGCGCTGGCCCAGGGCGCGCAGGGTGGCCGTGGGCGCGGTCTTCACCGCGTGCCTCTACACCGCGCTCAAGGTCTCCCAGCCCGCGGCGGACCTCTTCTGTGAGCTGCTGCGCCCCTTGGGCTTGCCGCTCGGCATCCGGAGCTTCCGAGCCTGGGCCGACCCCACCGACCTCGTCACCTTGCCGCTTGTCTGGGCGGCGGTCCGTTACAGCCGCGCCGCCGCCCGTGAACCGTCGTCCCTCCCCGCCTCACCCTCCACTGGAGTCAGCACGTGAAAGTCATCCTGATGAACCTCGCGGCCACGGCCGCGCTCGCCACCACGGCGGTGCTGCTCGTCGCGGACTCGGGAGAGAAGGGCTGCCACCAGCCCGCCCAGAGCGTCACCTTCGACGTGGGCCACAACACGTGCGGAGCGCCGGGCATCCTCCGGGTGAGCACCCCCCAAGACACCTGCCGCCTCGACGTGGAGGCGGAGGAACGAACGGGCCTGCCCATGACGGGGGACGTCTACGACGGCAACGTGGACCTCCGCCAGGGAGACAACTGGTACCTGGCGGACTTGAACGTCGCCATCACCGTGGACGCGGATGGTGGGACGCTGCCCGGCGACGCGGGCAGCGGAACAACGGTCGAGGTCAACCGCGCGTGCGAAGTCCTGCGCGAAGGTGAGGTCCTCCGGCTGAAGTGCACCGCGCGCAGGGCGGACCTCGCCAACGAGCCGGTGAGCGCCTGCGAGGCCGTGCTCACCCCGCGCTGAGGCCCCCGGCGGCCAGCACTCCCACGCAGCCGCCGCCCAGCACCAACCACGCGGAATTGACGCGATAGCGGATGAGCAGCACGGCGGCCACGGCCGCCAGGGCCACCGGCAACGGGCTCACCAGCACGGTCCGCCCCAACTGCCACGTCACCACCGCCATCAGCGCGAGCGACGCCACATTGACGCCGTCCAGGAAGGCGCCAGCCACCCACGAGCGGCGCAGCCGTGGCACCAGCGGTCCACTCAGCGCCACGAAGACGAATGCGGGCAGGAAGATGCCCGCCGTGGCCACCACCGCGCCGGATGGGCCGCCCATCACGTAGCCGATGAAGGTGGCCGTGGTGAACACGGGCCCCGGCGTCACCTGCCCCACCGCCACCGCGTCCAGCAACTGGGCTTCGGTCAGCCAACCGTAGCGCTCCACCAACCCGGTGCGGAGGAAGGCCAGCAGCACGTAGCCGCTGCCGTACAGCACCGAACCCACCTTGACGAAGAAGAGGAAGAGGCCGTGCAGGGTGAAGGGGGCGGCGGCCGTGGCGGTGGCGGCCCCCAAGGGCAGCAACGGCCACAGCGGCGCCATCCCCGCCCGAGGCGCGCCTGGCCGTTGTCGTTCCATGCCGCGCCACGCGAGCACGGCGAGCCCCGACAAGAGCAGCAGGAGCAGCTCATTGACGCCCATGAACGCCGCCGCCACGGCAGCCGCTCCCACGCTGGCCGCCAGCGGTGTCCGCACGACGGTGCGCAGCAGCCCCCAGAGCGCCTGGGCCACCACTGCGATGATGACGGCCTTCACGCCGTGCAACACCGCGTCCACCTTCGGCAGCGCGCCGAAGCGCGTGTACGCCCAGGCGATGGCCGCGACCATGAAGAAGGCGGGGAGGATGAAGCACGCGCCCGCCACCAGCAGGCCGGGCCAGCCCGCGCGCCGATGGCCGATGTGGATGGCCAGCTCCGTGGAGTTGGGCCCCGGAATCAGGTTCGTGGCGCCGAGCAGGTCCACGAACTCCTCGCGCGACAGCCAGCCGCGGCGGCGCACCACCTCGTCCTCCATCATCGCGATGTGAGCCGCCGGCCCGCCGAAGGCGAACGTCCCCAGCCGGAGGAACAACTCCGCCAGCTCCCGCAGCGCGGTGGCACGGTCCACCGGCGAAGCGGGAGACGACGGAAGACCACCCTGCGGGGACGAGGAGGGACTCATGGGAATCGAGTGTCCCACGCCGCGCTTCCGGCGACCGCGCCCACGACGGGCGCGGCCGCCACACCGGACTCAGGCGGGAACCGCGTCCGGCTGCCGGTCGGCCTGGGCGGCCTGGAAGGCGGGCAGCGCCTGGCACTCGGCTTCGATGCGCAGCAGCGTGGGGTACGGCGACAGGTCCACGCCGAAGCGGCGCGCACCGTAGAGCTGCGGCACCAGGCACACGTCCGCGAGCGACACCGCATCCCCGACGCAGAAGCGCCCCATCGTGGACTGCACCGCCGCCTCCAGCGCCTCCAGGCCCCGCGTGTTCCAGTAGGCCGACCACGCCTTGTCGTCCGCGCTCAGCACCTGCTTGACGTGCTGCATCACGGACAGGTTCTGCAGGGGCTGGATGCCGGAGTTCACCATCTCCGCCAGCATCCGGGCCTTCGCCCGGAGGAACGCGTCAGCGGGCAGCAGCGCGGGCGCTGGGAAGCGCTCCTCCAGGTACTCCAGCACCGGCAGCGACTGGGACAACCGGCGCACCGAGCCATCCGCCTCCGTCCACTCCAGCGTGGGCAGCGTGCGCATGGGATTGACCGCCCGGTACGCGGCGCTGTTCTGCTCGCCGCCGTCCTTCACCAGGTGCACCGGCACGTACTCGAACTCCAGCCCCTTCAGGTGCAGGCCGATGCGCACCCGCCAGGACGCGGACGAGCGCCAGTAGCTGTAGAGCCGAAGGCCCTTCATGGAACCTTCACCACCTTCTGGGAGATGCGGCCGAACACGCTGCGGCCCTCGGCGTCCGTCATCTCGATGTCGATGGTGTCGCCCGGCTTCATGAAGGGCGTCTTGGGCGCGCCCTGCTCAATCGTCTCAATCATCCGGCGCTCGGCGAGGCAGGAGATGCCGCGCTCGCGGTCCGCGTTGGACACGGTGCCGCTGCCCAGGATGGTGCCCGCCGTGTAGCTGCGCGTCTTGCACAGGTGCTGGATGAGGTCGAAGAAGGAGAAGTGCATCTCCGGACCCGCGTCCGTGTCGCCCACCTGCTGCCCGTTGAGCACCGAGCGCAGCCGCAGGTGGATGCGCCCGTCGCGCCAGGCCGCGCCCAGCTCGTCCGGCGTCACCGCGAAGGGGCTGAAGGCCGTGGCCGGCTTGCTCTGGAAGAAGCCGAAGCCCTTGGCCAGCTCGTTGGGGATGAGGTTGCGCAGGGACACGTCATTGGCCAGCATCAGCAGCTTGACGTGCGGCGCCGCGTTCTCCGCCTTCGTGCCCTGGGGCGTGTCACCCAGGATGGCGCAGACCTCGCCTTCGAAATCCAGACCCCAGGCCTCGTCGGCCAGGGGGATGTCGGCGGTGGGCGCCAGGAAGTCCCCGGAGCCGCCCTGGTACACCAGCGGGTCCGTCTTCAACGTCTCCGGGGGCTCGGCGCCGCGCGCCTTGCGCACCAGGATGACGTGGTTGAGGTACGCGCTGCCGTCCACCCATTCGTAGGCGCGCGGCAGGGGCGCGTGCAGGGCGCTGACGTCCAGCGGACGGCTCTGCACCGTGCCCGCCTCCAGCTGGGCGTCCAGCGCGCGCAGCTGGGGTTCCTTCGTCTCCCAGTCGTCCAGCGCGGCTTGCAGCGTGAGCGCCACGTTGGTGGCCAGCGCATAGGCCGTGTTGTCCCGCTTGACGACGATGAGGCGGCCGTCACGGGTTCCGTCCTTGAGCGTCGCGAGCTTCAATGCCGGGCTCCCCGGCGGCCTCTGAGGAAAATAGCCGGGCCGCCTCGTGTGTCCGGGCTTTTCCGACGGAGATTCCGGGGTGTCAAGCAAGACGGACACGCGCCACCGGAGAAAAGCGAACGGCCGACACGTGGCGAAAAAAGAGCGCACGGGCGGAACCGGCCGCCCGTGCGCTCCTTGCTGCTTCAGTCACTCACGCCCGGAGCGGATTCACGACCTCGGGGCAGTGCCAGTACGTGTACTCGCAGGCCTCCTGCTCGGCATCACAGGGCACCTGGATGATGGTGATGGCCTCGCACGGATGGCGCGAAGCCTTGCCCTGGCCTCCACCCCTCGTGCGGCCTTCGTCAGGGACCGCTCCCTGGGTCTCCAGCGCATCCTTCGCGTCTGGAGGTGGCGTCACCCCCGCCGGATGGACGGGAGCGGATGCGCCCTTCGCCGGGCCTCCCCGGCCCTTTCGAGAAGTCCCGCGCGAGTCCTGACGCGACTCCTGCGTGGACGCCACCGGCGGCGCCGACACCACCGGCAGCAGGCCCGGGGCGGCGCCCAGCACCGCGCCCAGGACGTACAACTTCGTGTTCATGAAACCCCCTTGCCGGGTGCAGCCGCCGGCGCGCCCCTTCGGCGCGCCGGTACCGGAGCAGCGGCAGGGACGTCAGTACCAGGTGGGTCTGACATTCCCTGCCCTTCCGGACAGGGCCGGGAAGGTGCCGCCAGGGCGCCCCATCCGCCCTCCCGCTCTAGACGTGTCACCGCCTGCGGCTAGGATGGCGCGCCCGCCCGGAGCCCGTCATCGTCATGCCATTCCAGATCACCGTTCACTCGCAGGACCGCATCCTCGAGGTTGTCTATCCCCCGCAAGTCACGACCGCGGACCTGGCCGAGTACCTGGCCGACGTGAAGAAGGCCATCAACGACCTGGCCGGTGAGTGGTCCGCCCTGGTGGACCAGTCCCAGCTCCGGGTGATGCCCAGCGACGTGGTGACGGCCATGGCCAGCCTCAACGCCTTCGCCCAGCTCCACGGCATGAAGCGCTCCGCCCGGGTCGTCAGTGACGCCCCCTCTGGGCTCCAGGCCTGGCGGATGACGAAGCGCGCCATGCTGAGCATCCCCACCCGCACCTTCGAGACGCGGGGGGAAGCCCTCCAGTGGCTGCGCGACCCCGACGCGGACTGAGGCGCGCGCGAACTGTCCGCCAGCAGACAGCAGGAACGCCTTTTTTCACATATATTGCGGCAGCCCGCCCCCGACGGGGCCGGGCCTCACATCTCCCGTAGGAGTGGTTGTCTCATGCGTATCCCCCGGACCGACGCCCGCAGGAAGCTGCTCGGCGCGCTGTTGTGTACCTTCTCCGTCGCGGCCTGTGGACCGGCTTCGGAGGGCGAGCCCGCTGGCAGCGGCTCCACCGAGCAGCCCGTCGTCTATGGCAACGATGACCGGATGGACGTGTACGCGCACCCCGACGCCACCCTCCGGCAGTACGCCATGCAGGCCAGCGCCGTCATGGTCGACCCCTTCGAGATTGACGACTCGGACCCCAACAACGTCGTCTTCACCAGCCTCACGCTGGGCGAGTATGCCGACCTCTGCCCGGGCCAGCGCTTCATCGACGACCCGTCGCCCGGCTACTGCTCGGGCACGCTCATCGACGATGACCTCCTGCTGACCGCCGGCCACTGCGTGGAGACCGCGGCCGACTGCAGGGACTTCAAGTGGGCCTTCAACTTCTACCGGCCTGACGCGAACTCGGTGCAGACCATGACCACGCAGGACATCTTCAGCTGCAAGGAGATTGTCGTGCGGCGGGACAACACCTCCAGCGGCCGCACGCTGGACTACGCCATCATCCGCCTGGACCGTTCGGCGGCGCCGCGCTTCACGCCCGCGCCCATCCGCCCGGGCAACGCCGCCATGACGACGGGCGCCAACGTGGCCGTCATCGGCTCGGGCAGCGGCATCCCGCTCAAGATTGACTCGGGCGGCATCGTCCGCAACGGCCGCGCCAGCACCCTGGACTACTTCACCGCCACCACCGACACCTTCGGCGGCAACTCCGGCTCGGCCGTCTACGACATGTCGAGCCACACCATCGCCGGCATCCTGGTGCGCGGCGAAACGGACTACATCTTTCAGGGCAACTGCCGCGTCGTGAACGAGTGCAGCCAGAACGGCACGGACTGCGGCGGCGAGGACATCACCTACGTCCGCCCGGCCATCGAGGCGTTCTGCGCCGCCCACACCAGCGTCCGGCTGTGCAACACCACGCCGCCGCCGCCGACGTCCTTCGACTTCACGGCCAGCAACACCCAGAACGCCACCGTGAACACCACCCGCCACACGGTGGAGCTCACCGCCGGCCAGAGCATCACCGTGGGCACCTGCGGCCTGACGGGCGCCAGCGCCACCGGTGACACGTGGCTGCGCGTCAATGGCCCCAGCGGCATCGAGGTCGCCTCCAACGATGATGGCTGCGCCGCGGGCCGCGGCTCCAAGGTGACTTTCACGGCCGGCGCGGCTGGGAACTACGAAATCATCGCGGGCTGCTACAGCAACACCAGCTGCAGCGGCACGGTGGCGTGGACCATTGGCACGGCGACGCCGCCGGCCACCTCCGGCACGTTCAACTACAGCTCGGTCAACTCCGACAGCGCGCGGCAGAACACCACCAACGAGAACGTCACCCTCACGGCCGGCCAGAGCCTCTCCTTCGGCACCTGCAACGTGGCGGGCGCCTCCGGCACGGGTGACTCGTTCATCCGCCTGTACAACGCCGCCGGCACGCAGGTGAAGTTCAACGACGACGGCGCCGGTTGCGGCTCGCTGTCCCACGCCACCTACACGGTGCCGGCGGGCGCGGGCGGCACGTATCAGATCCGCGCGGGCTGCTACGGCAACACCAGCTGCAGCGGCACGGTGGGCTGGACCGTCCAGTAGTCACGTTCCACCGACGAGGTGGGCACCGCGGGGCGCGTCACTCTTCACGGAGTGGCCGCCCCGCTGTCGCATCTGGCCACCCGCTCGCGGTTGAAGGACCTCTCCGCGGCGCGTTAAAATTCACACATTCGGCCGTTCGGTCCCGGAGCGTGCGTGGTCCTGAGGATTCGACCCGAACAGATGGCGTGCCTCGACACCTCGGTACGCGGCGCCTACGTGAGCAGCGTGGTGCGCTTCCTGAGGACGCAGCTCCCCCGGGAGAGCGCGGACCTGAAGGAGCGGGAGCTGCGCGCGCGGGCCGAGCGCGGCATCGACGCCGCGGCCCGGCATGGCATCACCGCGCGCTGGGACGTGGCCCGCTTCATCGCCTGTCAGCTCTGCCTGGGCGAGCACTTCGACACGGACCCGGCCCATGCCTGGCCCCAGGCCGTGCTCGCGCGGCCGTACCTCACGCCTTCCCGGAAGATGGACTGGATTGAGCGCCACTACCTGCGGCCCCGCCGCGGGCGCTCCCCCACCGTGCCCTGACCCATGCCCTACCTTCCCCTGCGCTGCGACTGGACGCACTTCGCTCCTTCCCAGGAGACGCTCGCCGTCACCTACGACCCGCCGGATGAAGGGCGGCTCGTCTCCGTCCAGTTGGAGGTGCGCGACTACGCGGATGCCCTCGTGTACCGCTCGGACGCGCTCGATTGCCGCGGCGGCCCGGCGGCCATCACCTGGTCGGGCGCGCTGAACGTGGGCAATGACGCCGTCCAGGAACCCTTCGCCACGCCGCTGAGGGCGCCCTACACGCTCCGGGTCGAAGCCGTCATCGAAGCGGATGCGCGCGAGGACCTGCGCCAGCCCGAGGACCTGCCCAACACCGAGCTGGGCAGCGTGGCGCCCTGCGAGTCCCGGCGTGACGAATCCCTCCCGGAGGAAGAAGCGAGGGAGCTGCCGCTCCCGCCTCCCACCACCGCGCGGGTCAACGTCCTCTACCATTCCGTGGAGGTCGTCCGCGGACCCTGGCTGGCCACCGGCGAGGTGTTCGTCCGGGGCACCGCCGCCAGCATCTGCCACAAGCTCAACCAGCTCGGGTACTACGCCGGCCCTCCAGCACGCGCGGCGGCCACCCCGGACCTGCTGGACAAGGCCAAGGAGCGCTTCCGTCGCAACCACGGCGACCTGCGAATCATCGCCGCGCCCACGAACGACGATTTCGAGAACGCGCTGGACGGCGCGCTGGGGCACGCCCATGGCGCACGGCCGACGCTGGTCGACGACCAGCGCAACCCCGTCCCGGAAGGCACCGCGATTCCAGGAGGGAATGGAGCGCCGCTGCGCGTCTACGTGGAGGCCGTGGGCTTCGACGAGGACCTCGCCAACCAGACCGACGAGTTCATGCGGCAGATTCCTCCCAACCGGGGCAATGCCGCCATCGACTGGAGCACGCTGCACAACAAGACGCGGAGCGAGGCCGACAAGCTCAACCGCCCGCTCGTGCCGCTCGAAGCGGTCATCTACCTCAAGGGCCATGATGGAAGCCGCGTCGCCGCCCCCCAGGCCGTGGGCGCGGTGCGAGTGGACTGGTCCGCGCTCGAGCCGGGCGAAGACGTGTCGCACCTGCCCTTGAATCACGACCTGCACCTGGGAACCCGGGCCTACGTCAACCGCGTCCTCGGCAGCGACTTCGTCGACCTCGCGGGCGACGGTGGCACGAACTGCCCCGTGGCCTACGGCGGCATCCGCACCCAGGACGGCAACTTCCGCAACCCCTTCTGGCGGGAGCCCCAGTCCTATGCCCCCTACGCAACGCCCACGGAGGACGCCAGGGCCAAGAAGCTCTGGGTCCCCGCATTCACGGACGGCGCCGCGCATCCGAACCGCGTGGGCCGCTCGGGCATCTACCTCCAACCGTCACTGATTGCCGGCGACCGATACCAGGTGCGCGCGCGGCTCAGCTACGCGGGCCGCGGCAATGCCATGCAGCTCGAGGCCGCCAACCCCGTCTGCCAGTACGAAACGAAGCCCATCGTCGTCTGGCGCCGGGTGGAGGTCTTCGGCATCGTGGGCTGGCCGCTGCGCAACCACGGGAACCTGCCGCAGAAGTGCCGGGACCGCTACGCGGAGGCCTACCTGGAGGTCGACTTCTCCCACACGCTGTACCGGCGCATCTCCCAGGTCATCAACGACACGGACTACTCGGACTGGTTCACCCACATCCGGACGCACGTCAAGCCGTCCGTCGCCAGCGTCGTTGGCCTGCTGGACACCACGCACGTACATGACGCCAGCCCCGTCGTGCGGCTCCGCCCTGACGTGGAACTCAGCGCCAACCAGAAGAACAACATCTGGTTTTTCGTCAGCGACATGTTCAACGAGTTGGTCAGCACGGCGAACGTCCGCAGCGCCGGCGGATTCCTGCTCTCGCGCATCTCCGACAGACTCCGCACGGGGGATGCGCCCTGCGGCGGCATCGTCATGCTCGAATACAAGCTGTCGGACGACATCGTGGACGCGCTCAGGACGTCGGACGCCGGAGAGGTACCCACGACCTCCAACGGCAACGGCGACCTGCTGGGCATCATCGACCAGAGCGTGGATGCGAACCCCGACTTCGTCTTCACCCACGAGGTGGGCCACTGCTTCTGGCTGACCCACCACGAGGCCTCCTCGGGCGTGGTTCCCCAGCACCACGACCCGCTCGACCACAACTGCATGATGAGCTACCCCGACTGGGAGCAGAAGCGGCCGCAGTACCCGCATCATGCGCCGGCCCGCTTCGACCCGCACTTCTGCGGCAAGTGCAACCTCAAGCTGCGGGGCTGGGACATCACCCACGACGACATCCTGGCGCTCGACCCGCCCGCGCCGGTCGACCAGCTCAGCACCCTCTTCTATTACGACCGCGCGGACCCCGGGCTGCAGTGGAACGTCGAGCTGGGGCACGTGCGCAACGCCTTCGCCCTTGCATCACGGGGTCCGTTCCGTGAGCGCTTCTTCGACCGGGACGCGAACTTCGACACCTGGGTGAACCAGCTCGGCGACTGCGACATCTACCACCACGTCACCCACGGGAACGTGCGCTGCTCGAAGCACGCCATGCGCCTCGCGTCCATGGACATGGCCTACCCCCGCTACCCGACGTGGTGCCGGAATGACCCGTCCAAGGTGGATGGCCTGGCGGCCAAGGAGGAGAAGCTCTGCATGGAAACCGGCTTCGACCCGGTCGCGCTCACCCAGTGGGCGAAGGAGTCACTCATCACGCCGAAGCTGGGCTGGAGCCTCTTGAGCCCCGACCACACGCTGAGAAGCGTCATCCAGTGGACCGTGGACGACAACGACAGCAGCCGCGACGTCGAGTTCACCTACGAGGCCATCGAGCAGGCCTTCAAGCGCGGCAAGAAGCCGCCCCGGCTGCTCGCCTTCTTCAGCTCGTGCCTGATTGGCTGGGAGCATCACTTCGCCCGGCTCTTCATCAACCATGGAACGCCCTATGTCATCGCGTTCCGCAGCCGCTATCAGACCTCCCAGGCCCTGCCCTTCAGCCAGGAGTTCTACCGCATCCTGGCCCTGGGCAAGCTCGAGCCGCAATTCATCCACCGCGCGTTCCAGACCGCGGCGACGGGCAACCCCCACGCCGAGCCCTGCCTGTTCACGAAGGACAACATCCTCCGCTGCGTCGCGAAGACCAAGGCGGGCGAGGCGGAGTTCCACGACGTCAAGTGGGACTCCAAGGAGTTCTACGAGCCGCGCTTCCCCACCACGCAATGACGCATGGACCTCAAGCGAGCCCCACCCCACCCTTGACAGTCCCGAGTCCCAGGTCTAACGCAAGGCGCCATGAGCACTCCCCAGTTCCCGCCCTCTCCGACGCGCGCCATCAGCAGTGACGGCCCCTTCCGAGCCCTGCTGCTGGAGAACATCCACCCGTCCGCGGGGGAGATGCTGGCCGCCGAGGGCTTCCAGGTGGAGCGCGTCTCGTCCGCCCTCAAGCCGGACGAGCTGGCGGAGCGGCTGAAGGGGGTGCACCTGCTGGGCATCCGCAGCAAGACGACGGTGCCGCTCGCGGCGCTGGAGCACGCGGAGAACCTGCTGGCCATTGGTGCCTTCTGCATCGGCACCAACCAGGTGGACCTGACGTCCGCCAACACGCACGGCGTCCCCGTCTTCAACGCGCCCTTCAGCAACACGCGCAGCGTGGCGGAGATGGTGATTGCGGAAATCATCGTCCTGACGCGGCAGCTCTTCGACCGCAGCCGGGAGGTCCACGCGGGCCAGTGGCGCAAGGTGGCCACCGGCAGCCATGAGGTGCGCGGCAAGACGCTGGGCATCATCGGCTATGGCCACATCGGCTCGCAGCTGGGCGTCATCGCCGAGGCGCTGGGCATGCGCGTCCTCTACTTCGACGTGATGACCCGGCTGCCGCTGGGCAACGCGCAGCCGGCCATCACCCTGGAGGAGCTGCTCGGCGCTTCCGACTTCGTCACCCTCCACGTGCCCGCGCTGCCCACCACGCACATGATGATGGGCGCCGAGCAGATTGCCCAGATGAAGAAGGGCGCCTGCCTCATCAACGCCAGCCGCGGCACGGTGGTGGACATCGACGCGCTGGCGCGGGCGCTCCAGTCCAAGCACCTGGGCGGCGCCGCGGTGGACGTCTACCCGGAGGAGCCGGAGAGCAACTCGGACGGCTTCGTCACCGCGCTCCAGGGCCTGCCCAACGTGGTCCTCACGCCGCACATCGGCGGGTCCACGGAGGAGGCTCAGGCCTCCATCGGCAAGGAGGTGGCCACCAGCCTGCTGAAGTACTTCAAGGCGGGCGCCAGCACGGGCGCGGTCAACTTCCCGCACATCGAGGCGCCGCTCATCCCGGGCACGCACCGCATCCTCAACGTGCACCGCAACATCCCGGGCGTGCTGCGCGACATCAACCGCATCGTCTCCGACCTCAACGCCAACATCCACGCCCAGGTGCTCAGCACGGACGCCAACATCGGCTACCTGCTGATGGACCTGGACCAGGACGTGTCCACCCCGGTGTGCGAGGCCATCGCCGGGCTGGAGACGGACATCAAGACGCGCATCCTGTCCTGATGTCCGGCGCCCTCAGGCATCCACGACCTTGCCCGGGTTGAGGATGCCTCGAGGGTCCAGCGCCCGCTTGAGGGTGCGCAGCAGGGCCAGCTCCGCCGGCGCGCGTGAGTAGCCCAGGTAGTCCTTCTTCAGCAGGCCGACGCCGTGCTCGGCGGAGATGCTTCCGCCGTGCTTCTGCACCAGCGCGAACATGGTGGGGTCCGCCTGCTTCGTGTGGGCCAGGAACTCCGCCTTGTCCATGGCGTCCGGCTTCATCACGTTGACGTGCAGGTTGCCGTCGCCGATGTGGCCGAAGAGGCAGATTTCCCAGCCCGGGTAGCGCGCGCTGAAGATGGCCTCCAGCTCCGCGCAGAAGGCCTCCAGCCCCGCCACCGGCAGGGAGATGTCGTTCTTGTGCGGCAGGCCGGTGGCGGAGAGGCTCTCGCTGATGCCCTCGCGCAGCGCCCACAGCTCGGCCGCCTGCGCCGCGCCCTGGGCCTGGACGCCGTCCGTCACCAGCTCGCGCTCGAAGAGCGAGCCCAGCCAGCCCTCCACCGCCGCGGCGTCCTTCGCCTCCGCCTCCAGCAGCACGTAGCACTCGCTGGGCGTCTCGAAGGGCGGGCGCAGCTTGCGGTGGCGACCCAGGCGCGCCATGCACCGGTCGGTGAAGAACTCGTAGGCGGAGATGCTGAAGGCGTTCTGCCGGCGCGCGTCGCGGAACAGCCGCAGCACGGCCGCCACGTCCGGCACCGCGAAGAGGAACACGTCCTGCTTGCCGGGGAGCTGGGTGAGCTTGAGGGTGGCCTCGGTGATGACGCCCAGGGTGCCCTCGCTGCCGATGAAGAGCTGGCGCAGGTCGGTGCCGGTGTTGTTCTTCTCCAGCGCGCCATTGAGCTCCAGCACTTCCCCCTGGGCGGTGACGACCTGGAGCCCCAGCACCCACTGGCGCGTGAGGCCGTAACGGATGACCTTCACCCCGCCCGCGTTGGTGGCGATGTTGCCGCCCACCGTGCTGGAGCCCTTGGAGGCGAAGTCCACCGGCCAGGTGAGGCCGTGCTCCGCGCAGTGGTGGTGGACGGCCTCCGTCACCGCGCCCGCCTGCACACGCACCGTGTTGCCGAGCAGGTCCACCGGCCCCATGCGCGTCATGCGCTGGAGGGACAGGACCAGCTCGCCCCGGGCCGCCACCGCGCCGCCTGCCAGCCCGGTGCGGCCGCCGGAGGGCACCACGGCGATGTGATGCTGGTGGCACAGGGCCAGCAGCCGGGCGACCTCGTCCGTCGTCCGGGGAAGCGCTACGGCAGCGGGGGCGGGCGTGTAGACGCGCGTCCAGTCACGGCCGTACTCCTGGAGTTCCCCTGGCTCCCGGGTGAGGAAATCTACGGGGAAGCCCTCGGTGATGGCCTGGAGGAAGTCGGCGGGGAGCGCGGCGGTGGACATGCCTCTAGGCGTATTGCAGCCGGACGGCTGTGACAAGGTGCAGCACGGGGCGCGTTGGCGCCGAATCCGCCAAGGAATCGAAGGGAGGGCGTATAGGGCGTGGGCCCATGGCGGAATCCGCCCGTTTTCAGCCCCTCCGCGAGGAACCCCTTATGCCGAAGTCCCTGTCCCGGTGCATCCAGGCCCTTCCCCTGCTCGCGGCCCTGTTCGCGGCCTCCACCGCGGTGGCGGAACGGGCTGAAAACGGCCGGGAATACGTCTTCACGACCGTGGATAGCTACACCGTCCGGCTCGAAGGCACCATCGAGATAACGGGCGTGCTCCAAGGCGAAGCATCTCCCCGAACGCTGACCTTCTCGGCGCCAAACAACACCCAGAACAGTGCGGTGGCGTACCGCGACCGCTGCGACCGACTGGCCCTGCTCGCCATGAGCAAACCTGGCGCCTACCTGTTCACCACGTCGTCGGGAGGCAGCATCAGTTACAACCAATTCGCCTGCAACCTGACCCGCGTCCCCTAGCACCGCACGTCGATGGCACGAACGGCGCCCATGGGGACGAATCGACAGACGTGGCTGGCGTTGACGCTGACCGTGGCGGGACTCCTCGCGGGGTGTTCTCCGGAATCAGGCCCCACGGAAGAGGACGCGGACGGGGACGGTGTCGCGGACGCGGCCGACTGCGCGCCCGGCGATGCGAGCCGGTGGCGGCTCCTGGAAGGCTCCGCGGACGATGACCGCGACGGCGTGGGCGCAGGCGCGATGCGCGAGGTCTGCGCCGGCGAGCGCCTCCCCGAGGGCTGGAGCCAGCAAAGCGGCGACTGCGCTCCGGGCGACGCGACCCGCTGGCGGGAGCGGGCCGGGCTCTATCCTGACCAGGACGGAGACGGAGCGACCGCGGAAGGCCCGGTGACGGGCTGCGTGGGCGACACGCTCGTGGGCTACCGCGAGCAACCCGGCGCGCCGGACTGCGACGACAACGCCCCCCGCTTCGCCGCATCCATCCAGCTCTGGCCGGACGCGGACTTCGACGGCATCGGCAACGGCGAGCCCATCTCCCACTGCGCGGGCAGGGACCTGCCCCGGGGCTACGCGGCGGTCGACGGCGACTGCGCACCCGACGACCGCGCGCGCTCGACGTGGCGCGACTACACCCACCGGGACGCGGACGGCGACGGCTTCACCGTGCCTGAGGAAGGCCGGGTCTGCTCCGGCATGACATTGCCCGCCGGCTACGCCCAGGAAGCGCGCGGCCTGGATTGCGACGACACGAACGCCGCATGGTGGCAGGAGCGCACCGTCTACGCGGATGTGGACGGAGACGGCTTCGGCAGTGGTGACCCCGTCATGCGGTGCACGGGCCGCACGGCGCCTCCCGGCTACGCGCTGGACTCCGTTGACTGCGCGCCGGAGGACGCCTCGCGGTGGCAGTGGCGCTCCTATGCCTACCGGGACTCGGACGGTGACGGCGACACGGTGCCCGAACAGGGCGTGACCTGCAGCGGCGCGGCGCTTCCTCCGGGCCATGCTCCGTGGCCCACCGGTCATGACTGCGACGACCGCGATGCCACCGTCATGGTGACCTGGCACGTGTATTCCGACGATGACGGGGACGGCTTCGGCACGGGCACGCGGCAGACCTTCTGCGCGGGCCGGCAGATTCCCTCTGGGTACTCGGCGGTGAACACCGACTGCGACGACACGGCCCCCCTCCTCTGGAGGCTCCTGGCCTACTCGCACCGGGATGCCGACGGTGACAGCTTCACCGCGCCGGAGGTGGGCACGGTGTGCTCGGGCATGGCGCTGCCGCCCGGCCATGCCACCACACCACGAGGGAACGATTGCGACGACGCGGACCAGCGCATCCACACCACCGTCCAGGCCTGGGCGGATGCGGACGGGGACGGCGTGGGCGCGGGAGACGCGGTCGCGCTGTGCACGAATGGCACGGTGCCCGCGCCGTGGTCGGCCCAGGGGACGGACTGCGCGGCGGAAGACGCGGCGCGCTGGCGACAGGCTGCCTACGCGCATGTGGACCGGGACGCGGATGGGCACACCCACCCCGAAGCGGGGACCGTGTGCACCGGTGCGTCACTTCCCGAGCCCTACTTCACCCAGGCCACGGGTAACGATTGCGATGACACGGACGCCGCGCTCTACCGGAACGTTGTTCTCTACCCCGACATGGATGGCGACGGCGTAGGCACCTCGCCCCGCACGATTCCCTGCATCGGCGCACAGACGCCCCTGGGCTTCTCCCTCAAGGGATACGACGTGGACGACTCGGACGCGTCCATCCAGGAGGACCCCGAGGACGACCTGATGTTGGAGCTCATCCTCGACTAGACGCAGACGCTGGCAACGCCAGACGCATTTTGAATAACAATTCCCAGTGGGCGACAGGTGGCTGCCACAGGCTTTATTCCTCGTCGAAGGACTCCTCCCGCCCGAGGAGCGCCTCCCCCGCACACACTGGAAATTCCGATGATGCGTCTCGCAAGAACCTCATGGCTCTGGGCCCTCCTCCTGGTCCTTTCCGCCTGCACCCCTGACAGTCCCACCCCCACGCCCGACGCCGGCACGCAGCCACACGACTCAGGGACACAGCTCGGCCGCGTGACGGGGCAGGCCCTCCTCGAAGGGGAGAGCCACCATGAGGGCACCACCGTCATCCTCTCCGGCGTGCGCGACAGCGTGACCACGGACGCGCAAGGCCGCTTCACGTTCGACAACGTCCCCGCGGGAACGCACACCGTGGAGGCCCATCGGGACCACTACCAGCGGGCCGGGGACACGCTGGAGGTCCAGCCGGGTCAGACGACGTCGGTCGACCTGTCGCTGAGCCGCCACCAGGAAGCCCTGGTGCTCGAAGCGCCCGCCCTCACCGTGCAGCGAGGCCACCTGAAGCTCACCGGCTCCGGCTTCGGCGAGACGCGTGGCACCTCCCGCGTCTCCATTGGCGGCGTGGACGCCGAGGAGTACCTGTCCTGGTCGGACACGGAGGTGGTGGTGCGCGTGCCGGGGAGCGTTGTGCCCGGCGAGCAGGAGGTCGTCGTCACGCCTGGCCTGGATTGGAAGCCCGCCGCCACCGCGTCGCTGCGAGTGCTCCGACAGCGGACCCTCGCGTATGCGGCCGACTGGGGCATCGGCGTCCTGCCGAACAACACCGTCACCGTCTGGGGCTCGGCCGACTCCCTGAATGATGTCACTCCGACGCCAGCGGGGCTTTCCGATGTCGTCAGCGTGGGCGCGGGGACGACCTTCGCCGTGGCCCTGCAGGCGGATGGAACCGTGGTCAAGTGGGGAGGCCCCGACCCCGTCCCGGTGCCCGCGGGCCTGTCGGACGTCGTGGACATCAGCGCGAACGGAGTCCTGGTCCTCGCGCTCAAGCGGGATGGGACGGTCGTGGCCATCGGTGCGGAAACCGACCCGCAGACGCATGTCCCTGAAGGGCTTCAGGACGTGGTCGCAGTGTCCGCGGGGGCGTACCACGGCATGGCGCTCAAAGCGGACGGCACCCTCACCGCCTGGGGGCAGGACGTGTTCGACCTCCTCGTCGTCCCGGCGGGCCTGGATGACGTCGTGGCCATCGCCAACACGAGCAGCAGCGCACTGGCGCTGCGGGCGGACGGGACCGCGGCCGTCTGGGGATTTGGCGCGGCGTACTACGACCTCGCGCTCACCCCGGACCTCAGCGACGTCGTGGATGTCGCGGCAGGCGAACACCACTACATGGCGCTCCGGTCCAACGGCACCGTCGTCGCCTGGGGGAACGGCGCCTTTGGCCAGACGACGCTCCCCGCGGGATTGACGGATGTCGCCGCCGTCGCGGGCCAGGCCTTCAACAAGAGCCTGGCGCTCCGGCACGACGGCACCATCGCGGCCTGGGGAGACACCACCTCTGCCTCGAAACTGCCTCCGCCGGGCCTGGTCCTCCGCGTCCCTGCCCGGTAGCCCCAAGCCGCTCCGCCGGCGCCTCACCTCGGGCGCCGGCGCGACAAGTATTCCAAGGAATACAGGTTGCACATGGAGTCATGCGGAGGAACACTCCGGCATGCTCGCAATCCAACGGAGAGACGCGGCGATGACAGCTCCCGTCCAGCTCGACGCGCCCGACATCCAGGATGTGGTGCGGAGCCGAACGTTGGGGCTGGCATATGTCGGCACGGTGTTGGTGGTGGCGCACAACGCGCAGCCACCGGCCCCCGACGACTGGGCGCGCTACTGCGAGCTCATCGCGCGTCACCAGGACACGGCCACCGGGCAGCTCGTCCTGGCCGAAGGGCCCGGGCCCAATGCCACCCAGCGGCAGCAGGCGCTCAACCAGGTGCCCAAGGACTACGTCATTCCGCCCACGGCGGTGTTCACCGAGTCCCCACTGGTCCGCGGCGTCGTGACGCTCTTCAACTGGTTCAGTCCCCGGGCCATGCGCGCCTTCATTCCGGGGGACGTCCCGGGCGCCGCGCGGCACCTGGGCTTGAGCGAGGAACAGGTGCGGCGGCTGGTGGACATCGGCAAGACGGTGCGGCCGGAACTGCAGTGACACGCACCGGCTACGGCTGGGTGCCCTGCTGGATGCGCAGCTCCCGGATGCCCTTGAGGATTCGGGGCGCCGTCAGCAGCATGTTCTGGTTGAGGAGCTTGCCGTCCACGGGGGTGCAGCTTCCCGACACACATGCGGTGTACGCGGGGCACGGTGACTCGCACTGGAAGGACTCCGGCGATATCTGGCAGGTCTCCGAGCAGTAACCGGAGAGGCAGGCCTCGTGCCGCATGCACGGCTGTCCATCTGGAAGCTGGCACAGCTTCGTCGCGCCACACTGCGTGGGCGAATGACATTCGGCGTTGCTGTCACAGCGTCCGTCATCGCGGTTGCACTTGCGCTCCGCGTTGCAGAAGAAACTGGCGCAGTCGCGGTCGTGCTCGCAGGACTCTCCCGGCTCGAGGAGACAGACGGACGAGCCCAGCACGTCGGCACACGCCAGCGCGCCCGGGCAGTCGTCCGGGGAGGCGCAGTCCTTTCCCAGCGGCACCGTGCACCCCACGCCGGGCTCACAGTAGCCGGTGATGCACTGGGAGCCCGCCTCACAGGGCTGGCCTTGCGAGGCCAGGCACACGCCCCCATCGAACTGCTTCGCGCACGTCAGCCCGCTGCCACAATGCCCATCCGGACAGGGCGCCCCGGGGCTGGGCTGCCGCGCCCTGCCCGCGGCGAGCAGGGAGGCCACCGTCCCCAGCAGGATGAACGTCGCCACCGCCATGACAGCCCAGTTCATGGGGAACGCCCTCGCGGCGGGCGTCGAGGAGACCACCTCGACGGTGACGGCGGGCCCCTGCGCGAACCGCTCGTCGGGGCTCTCGCAGTCCTCCACTCGCAGGTGGAAGGTGAAGTGGCCCGGTGGCGTCCCCGCTGGCACGCGGAGCCGGATGAGGATTCGCTGCGCGCCCGTCGGAGGAAAGTCGCGCTGGGTATCTCCGTCGATGAAGAGCCACTCACGCCGGGCGCCTGCGTCAGGCACCACCGAGAGGCGCGCGCGCACGGGGGCACGCGAGGCGTTGATGACGTGGAAGACGGCCTCCCCCGTCCCGCTGGGAGACAGACGAAGGGTGTCCGTGACTGCGGAGACATCGAAGACGCGAGACATCGACCTGCTCTCTTGGAGGACCGTGCGGCATTGAGCGAGTCAGGCCAGCGCTCCCGCCTCAAGCCCGGCGGTTCCCCCATCGCCCGGCCTGTCGCGGAAGGCTGTCCGTTCCATCATTCGCCTCGTCGTCGCGTCCCCGCGGTGGCCACGGGGGGAGGCTCGCTCCGTTCCCAGGCCTCCGACGTGGCCGCCCGAAGGCCCCGCGCCGCCGGACTCAGCGCATACACCGCGAGCAACTCGGGCCCCACGCCCCACGCATCAGGCGCTGCCGTCTCCGGCCCCGGGCTCCGCGCGGCAAGGACAATCGACACCCGCCCTGCGTCCCACGCGTCGAGCGCGGCAGAGACAGTCTCCTCCAACCCCGCGCCCCACGCATCGGAGACGCCGGAAATGGAAGCCACGGGGCCCACGCTCCACGCATCGGGCGCACCGGCGACGGACGCCTTCAGCCGCGCGCTCCACGCGTCAGGGAAGGACGCCTCGGGCGCCATGCCCCATTCATCAATCCAGGACGTCTCCAGCGTCCCGTGAGCAGGGTTCGGCGCGGTGACACCCGGAGACACGGGAACGCGCTCGGCGCCGCGTGGCGTCTCCTCGGAGGTGACAGACGGCGGGTGGCTTTGCGGCATGTCACTCCTCCTTCAACGGCAGGCGGATGAGCAGCGGCTGGGGCTCGGCGGCAAGCACCTCCGAGCCCAGCTCGAGCAGCTCACCCCTGGCGCGCACTTCCAGCCGTCCCAGCGTGGCCACGGGGGGCACGCTGGGAAAACGGAAGCAGCCCTTGGCATCCGTGCGCGTGGTGAGCTTCAACGTGGGCAGCTCGACGAGCGCGCCCGGAATCGGCACGTCCCCCGGGCCGACGACACAGCCCAGCAGCGCTTCCGCGGGTGTCGGCGTGGCCTGGGGCGTGGCGGAAAAGAGCACCCGGTGGATGACGGGCATCGCGCGCTCCCGCCGCACCGGGACGCGCAGGCGGAAGCAGGGACGCGGCGCGGTCCTCAGCCCGGCCCACACCGTGGTGGGCACCGGCGTGAGCTCCACCTCGAAGTCCGCCTCCTCCATGGCCGCGAAGACGAGCTCACCCAGCAGCCGGTGCGCTCGCTCCGGGGACTCCGCCCCCGCGGTGATGAGGTAGCAGACTGAAATCTGCAGCGACGCGCGCCCCCCGCCCCCGCCCCGGACCGGAGGCGCGGGCCCCAGCTCCAGCAGGTACAGGCAGACGCCTCGCTCGAGCGATTCGCGGTCCGGCACGCCCAGGAACACCGGGACATCACCGGCAATGCGGCCCACCCACGCCTTCAAACGTTGATCGACTTCGTCGATCATCCGGACCCCCCGTCCTGGGCCGGTCGACCCGGGCCACTCGCAGCCCGGTGCTTTCCGGACTTGCAACGTGTCACCGGCTTCCAGGTGCAGGTATTGACCGGCGGGGCGGAGCGACGTCCGGCCTTCAACAACCCCCGGCAATCGCAGGGAAAAAGAAGGCACACAACTCTCGGACGGCTGGGACGGATAATTCCAAGACGCGCCACCCCCACGCGCACCGGGATTCCTCCACCATGGCCACGAAAGTCAGCGACAGCCCGCGTCCTCTCCCCTCACTTCCGTCGCGCGCCGCCGTGGCGAAGGACACCCGGGCCTCCGAGCCCCCGGCGAAGCCCGCCAGCGCGCCCCCCGGTTGGAACGCGGACCGCTTCGAGTCATCGGCCCGCGCGCCCCGGCCGCTCGTGTGCACCGTGCCCACGCCGCCGCCCACCGCGCCGGTGGAGCCGACCCCCGCGCCGGAGCCGGAGGTGGACAGCGTCGCGGTGGATTCGGACCCGATGACGCACATCGCGTACCTGTCCTCGGACGAGCTCCAGGGCCGCGACAGCCCGTCAGCCGGTCTGGATGCCGCGTCGCTGTACGTGCAGCAGCACGTGCAGAAGTACGGCCTCGTCGGCCCCAACACGAACAACCCGGAGAACCCCTTCGAGCAGCGCTTCGACGTGTACTCGTTCGCGGGCCGGCCCGGGGTGCGCGGCGAGTCGGGCGAGCACGCCCACACGCCGAGCACCTACGGACACGCGCTGTTCGAGGGCGGCTTCTACCTCGACGACAACATGCCCAAGGAGACGCTCGCGCTGCTCAACCAGCAGTACGAGAAGTCGATGAACGCACGCGGCCTGCCCCTGGCGCCGCCGCGCGAGGGGGCGCAGCGAAGCGTGGAGGAGCTGCGCCAGCTGGCCTCCGCGTCCGGCCAGGCGGTGAACACCATGGCGCTGCTACCGGGCTCGGGGCCGAACAAGGACGAGGTCATCGTGGTGATGGCCCACCTGGACCACGACGGCGTGGACCGGCGCGGCAACGTCCTCAACGGCGCGGACGACAACGCCTCCGGCAGCGCGGTGCTGATGGCGGCGGTGCCGGAGCTGGCGGAGGCGGCCAAGCGCGGCGAGCTGGACCGCTCCGTGCTCTTGCTGTGGACGGGCGCCGAGGAGAAGGGCCTGGTGGGCTCGCAGTACTTCGTGGACCACCCGATTCCGGGGCTCGGCATGGAGGAGATTGCCGGCGTCATCAACGTGGACATGGTGGGCCGCTGGGATGACCAGCGCCTGTCGGTGGTGGACACCAACTCGCGCGGACAGCCCAACTACTTCCGGGAAGTGCTGGACCAGGCGAACGCGAAGCTCGATGACCCGTTCGACCGCATCAACCGGGACATCAACGTGTTCCGCGACCGGCAGGACGGTGCGTCCTTCGGGCGCAAGGGCGAGGACGTCCTCTTCATGTTCGAGGGCCTGTCCAACCCCAACGGCGGCGGAGACCTCATCCCCGAGTACCACCGGGCCGACGACGACATCGACCTCATCCTCCGCGACAACGGCGGAGAGAAACCGCGCCGCATCAAGGATTTGATGGTCAACGTCATCGGGCTCGCCGCCAATCGGACGACAGAGCCCTGAAATACCGGCGGCCCTGACCGCCAATGTCGGATACCAGCGCCGAAGCGGCCTCTTCCCGCCGTCATTTTTCCTGACGTCGCTTCTTTTTCCGCCCGGTCGCGCGAATGATGGCCACCGGGCCGGAAGACGCTGGAACACGACATGACGATGGCGACATCCTCGACGAAACGACAAAGGACATTCCTGCTGGGACGGCACGGCGCGGCGCTCACGTGCGCCCTGGGCCTGGGGGCCGCGACACCGGCCCTGGCCGACGGGTCGGATACCCCTCACCGCTTTGGCCTCATGCTGGACGCGGGTGCGCCGCACGGCGTGGGCCTGTCCGCGGTGCTGCGGCCGCTGCCGTGGCTGCGCTTGCAAGCGGGCCCCACCACCAACACGCTCAGCTTCGGCTTGCGCGGCGGATTGAGCGTCCTGCCGATGCAGACCTTCGTGGCGCCGTCCTTCAACGTGGAGGCGGGGCACTACTTCGGCTCGGACTACAACGACGTGGTGGACTGGCTGGGCGCGACGCCGAGCCGGGCCAGCGCGGCCATTCGCGACGTGACGTACAACTACGTCACCGGCAGCGTGGGCCTGGAGGTGGGCGCGGCCAGCCGCTTCAACTTCTTCCTGCACCTGGGCCTCAGCTACGTGGACCTGGGCGTGGACGACGCGAGCGCCCTGCTCCAGGACGCCACGGATGACCCGGACGTCACCGCGAGGAACCTCTCCGTGCGCGCCACCATGCCCTCCGTGAAGCTGGGCTTCATCCTCTACTTCTTCTGAGCCAGGAGCTTTTCAACCATGCGAACGACTTCCTTCCGCATCCTGCTCCTCTCCAGCATCGCGATGCTCGCCACCGGCTGTGAATCCCTCTTCTTCATCGAGGCCGAGGCCGAGGAGATCTGCAAGACGGAGCGCGACCTGTCCTTCCCCGCGGCGCTGCCGCTCACCGTCAACGTGGAGCGGAGCATCACCTTCCCGCTGGGTGACATCTCCGACCCGCTGCCCGAGGACACGGACATCGAAACCGAGCTCCGGCTGCGCCTCTTCGAGGTGACGGCCGACACGGACCTGAGCGGCGTGGAGCGCGCCAACGTCTCCGTGCGCCTGCCGGGCTCCAACGACACCCACGTCATCGGTGAGTACACGCGCACCAGCACCGCGCCCACGCGCACCCTCCAGCTCACCAGCACCGGCCCGGTGGACCTGATGGACCTGGCCCGGCAGCCCGAGCTCGAGTTCATCTTCGACGCCCGGGGCACGCTGCCTTCCGAGGACTGGACCGCCTCGCTGCGCGCCTGCGCGGGCGTGAAGGCGCACGCCAACTACTTCGACCTGGTGTTCTAGGCCGCCCGCCGCTACCGGAGCCCGGAAGCCGCCGCCGCGCGCTTCCGGGCCTCCACGGGCGCGGGCACGGGCTGTTCGACGGGCGCGGGCTGCTTGGATGCGGGAGGTTGCACGTTGAGGAACTCGCGCCGCGTGCCCATGACCAGGTCGAAGAACGGGTGCGTCACGCACCAGTTCGCGTTCTGGTCCTTGCCCATGTGGTGGTCGTAGTGCCACGGCAGGTGCTCACGCGCCCACTTCGGGTCCAGGTGCGCGCGCCGGTGGACGAAGTAGTAGTTCGCCGCGCAGGCCCACACCGTCCCCACGAAGAAGGGCGCCACCGGCAACAGCGGCGCGTGGGCCAGCGCCAGCACCGCCAGCCCCATCAGCTCCTTGGTCTGCGCCGACCAGCTCCACAGCGAGCGCATGTACTGGTCATCCACCATGTCGTGGCGCCGCGACTTCTGGTGGTGCTCGTGCCAGTGGAAGCTCCAGAAGCTCTTCCGGTTCTTCCCCAGGCCGTGCAGGACGGACCTGTGAAGGACCCATTCACCGAAATTGGAGTAAACCCAGCCCAGGGGGATGCCGATCATCGTCGCCTCCGGCGAAGCGCCCGGCCGGCGCTTCGCTTCCCATAAATGACTATTTGGTCACTCTTTTTCTACCGCGCAATGGACTGGAGCGCACGGCAATGGCGAGCCGGGATGGCACGCGGGCGGATGGCGCCCAGGAGACGGGCAAGCCGCCCGCACGGCCCGGGGGCCGACGCGAGGCCCACCGCCGAGAGCGAGAGCAGTCACTGGAGGACGCCGCGCTGAAGCTGTTCCTGGCGCGGGGCCTGGATGGCGTCACCATCGACGACATCACCCAGGCGGCCGGGGTGGCCAAGGGGACGTTCTACCGGTACTTCGACGACAAGGCGGCGCTGGTGGACAGCCTGCTGGAGCCGGTGCGCCGCGAGCTGCTGGCCGGGCTGGAGACGTGCGGCCACTCCCTGGCGGAGGCGCGCAACGTGGAGGCCATGTTCGACGCGTACCGCGCGGTGGCGGCGGTGATTGCCGGCGCCCTCCTCCAGTACCCGGGCGTGGTGCGGCTGTACCTCCAGGAGTCCCGGGGGCCCGCCGTGGGGGCGCGGACGAAGGTGGCGGAGCTGGCGCGGCAGGTGGCGCGTCACGCGGTGGACATCACGCAGAAGGCGCACACCAGCGGGCTGCTGCGCCCCATCCGTCCGGCGGTGAGCGGACTGGCGGTGGTGGGCGCCGTGGAGCGGCTGCTGCTGGCGGTGCTGAGCGAGGAGGACATCGGCAATCCGCTGGAGCTGCCGGACGCGCTCACCACGCTGGTGTTGGACGGGCTGCGCCTTCCCCCGGAGGTCCGCCCTGGGCGCCGGAAGTTGGACGGAGGCCCCAAGCGCCCCTAAGGGTGGAGGGGTGGGACGCAAGCGGGCGGCACGGCGTGAGGGGATGACGGTGCCCGGGTGGGCGTGGTGGTTGCCGTGTGTGCTCGCGCCGGTGGTGCTGCTCAACGTCGCGGTGGCCTGGTTCGGCAACAGCTTCGTGTCGCCGCTGTCCTTCTCGTTCCTGGAGGCCAAGGCGGGCGCGCTGCGCGCGTATCTGGCGCACCGGCCGTCGTGCCTGGTGGAGGGACACGCGCCCCTGGAGCCCGTCATCGACGCGGCCGAGCGCCGGCACCGCCTTCCCCCGGGGCTGCTGCGCGCGCTGGTGCAGGTGGAGTCGGAGACGCGCGTGCACCGCATCTCCCCGGCGGGAGCCATGGGGCCCGGACAGTTGATGCCCGGCACCGCGGCCATGCTGGGCGTGAAGGACCCGTTCGACCCGGAGCCGGCGATTGACGGCAGCGCGCGCTATCTGGCCCAGCAGCTGCGGCGCTTCGGTGACGTGCGGCTCGCGGTGGCCGCATACAACGCGGGCCCAGGCTCCGTGAATGGCCGTGTGCCGCGCAATGGCGAGACGGAGTTCTACGTGCCCAAGGTGCTCGCGGCGTGGGAGCTGACACGCCCGCCTCCGCCGCGGAAGGCGCCGCCCGCGGTGAAGCCCGTGGCGAAGCCGAAGCCGAAGCCGGTGGCTCCGGCACGCTCAAAGGCACCGGCGTCCGCGGCGAAGGAGCCGAAGAAGCCCGCCGCGCCCGCGGAGAATGGCCGGAGCTGAGGCGGGCGCAGCGCCTTACAGCGCGCGAGCCGCTGCCGGGTCCAGCCACACCTCGACGTCCGGGTGGAGCTGGAGGAAAGAGGCGGGACACCGGGGGGACACGGGGCCCTTCACCATGCCGCGCACCGCCTCCGTCTTGGACTCGCCGAAAGCCAGCAGCAGCGCCTGCCGTGCCTGGAGGATGCTGGCCATGCCCAGCGTGAGCGCCTCCATCGGCACGCGCGACGGGTCATCCCCGAAGAGCATGAGGTTGGCCTCGCGCGTCTGACGGCTCAGCCGCGTCCGGTGACACCGCGCGCGCAGTCCGTCCGCCGGCTCGTTGAAGGCCAGGTGCCCGTTCGAACCGAGCCCCAGCAGCACCAGGTCCAGTCCGCCCGCTTCGGCCAGCCGGGCCTCGTAGCGCGCGCACTCCGCCTCCGCGTCCTCCACCGCACCATCCAGGAACTGGATGTTCGCGGGCGACAGGTTGACGTGCTGGAAGAGGTGCCGCTCCATGTAGGCGCGGAAGCTGCCCGCGTCGTCCGCCGACACACCCAGAAACTCATCCAGGTTGAAGGTGCGGACCTGGGCCCAATCCAAACCGCCGCGTGTGAACAATTCCACCAGCTCCCGGTACACATTGAGCGGCGTGCGCCCCGTGGGGAGCCCCAGCACCAGGGAGGGGCGTGCCGTCACCGCTCGGGCGATTCGCTGGGCGCACGTGGCGGCGGCCTCCCGCTCGGAATCGAAGACGCGGATGCGCATGGGTCCGAAACATAGGCATGCACCGGGTGCGCTTCCAGGCCGCGTGAATCATGACAGAGTCAGGGACATGGACCCCTTTGTCAGTCTCGACGCGACGGCACAGGCGGAGCTCGTCCGGCGCCGGGAGGCCACGCCGCTCGAGCTCGTGGATGCGGCCATTGCCCGCATCGAGCGCCTCAACCCGACGCTCAACGCAGTCGTCCAGACGCAATTCGACCAGGCGCGCGAGCGAGCCCGGGGAACGCTGCCTCCGGGCCCCTTCACCGGCGTCCCCTTCCTGCTCCAGGACCTGCTCACGGCCCAGGAGGGTCACCCGCTCACTCACGGCTCGCGCTTCGGGAAGGACTACGTTCCAGACCAGGACAGCGAGCTGGTGAAGCGCCACCGGCGCAGCGGCCTGGTGGTGCTGGGCAAGTCGAACACGCCGGAGATGGGGCTGCTCCCCACCACGGAGGGCGAGCTGCACGGGCCCTGCCGCAACCCCTGGGACACCTCGCGCTCTCCGGGCGGGTCCAGCGGCGGCGCGGCGGCGGCGGTGGCCAGCGGCATGGTGCCCTTCGCCCACGCGACGGACAGCGGCGGCTCCATCCGCATCCCCGCCGCCGCATGTGGCCTCTTCGGCCTCAAGCCCACCCGGGGCCGCAACCCCATGGGCGGCGACATCGCGGACGCCGTCCACTGGCTCGTCACCGAACACGCCCTCACCCGCTCCGTGCGAGACAGCGCGGCGCTGCTCGACGTCACCTGCGGCGCGGACGCGGGGACGCCGTACCAGGCCCCAGCCAAGGCCCGGCCCTATACCCAGGAGGTCAACACGCCCCCGGGCCGCCTGCGCATCCGCGTGGCCGTACGAAACCCCATGGGCGCCGCGCTCCACCCGGAGTGCCTGGCCGCCATCCACTCCGCGGCCCGGCTGCTGGAGGACCTGGGCCACCACGTGGACGAGGGCAGCCTGGAGGTGCCCGGTGATGACGCGGTGGGCCAGCACTTCATCACCGTGTGGACCGCGGGCGTCGTCTTCAGCATCGACGCGATGGCCGAGCGCCTGGGACGCAGTCCGGAGGCTTCGCACTTTGAGCCCTTCACCTGGGCCCTCTACCAATATGGCCTGGACCAGGGCCTGTCCGCCTATCTGCGCGCCAGCGCGGAATTGCAGCGTCACAGCCGCGCCGCGCTCCATCACTTCGACGACGTGGACGTCTGGCTGATGCCCACCCTCAACGAGCTCGCGCCGCCACTGGGCACGTTCTCCTCGCCACCGGGCGAGCCCCTGGCCCCGCTGCTCCGCGCGGGCGCCTTCGCCTCCCTCTGCCCGATGGCCAACACCACGGGGCTGCCCGCCATGAGCCTGCCGCTCCACTGGAGCCCGGACGGCCTGCCCGTGGGCGTTCAGTTCATGGGGCGCTTTGGAGATGAAGCCACCCTGTTCCGGCTCGCCGCCCAGTTGGAGGCTGCCCGCCCCTGGGCCCAGCGTCGTCCACCGGTGTTCGGATAGATGGTTGGAAGGTCCCCGGGTGAGCGCTCGGGCGAACTTGGACATCGCGTCTGGCGCCGGGCGCGATAGAACGTTTCTCCATGAAAGTCGCCGTGCTCACCGGCGGGGGCGACTGCCCCGGCCTGAACGCCGTCATCCGCGCCGTCGTCCGCCGCGCCAACGCCCACGGCTTCGAGATGATGGGCCTCCGAGATGGCTGGAAGGGGTTGTTGGAGGACAACCACTTCCGCCTCACGCGTGAAACCACGTCCGGAATCCTCCACCGGGGCGGCACCATCCTCGGCACCTCGCGCGTCAACCCGTTCAAGGTCGAAAACGGGCTGGAGCGCGTCAAGCGCGCCATCGAACGCAACGGCATCCACGCCGTCATCGCCATTGGTGGTGAAGGCACGCTGTCGGCCGCCACGCGCATGTCGCAGGAAGGGCTGCGCATCGTCGGTGTGCCGAAGACCATCGATAACGACATCAACGCCACGGACTTCACCTTCGGCTTCGACACGGCCGTCGCCATCGCCACCGAGGCCATTGACCGGCTGCACTCCACCGCGGAGTCGCACAAGCGCGTCATCGTCTGCGAGGTGATGGGCCGTCACGTAGGCTGGATTGCCACCTACGCGGGCATCGCTGGCGGCGCGGACGTCATCCTGGTGCCGGAGATTCCCGCCGACCTGGCGAAGGTGGCCGAGCACATCCAGCGCCGCCACGCGGGCGGACGCACCTTCTCCATCGTCGTGGTGGCGGAGGGCACGCGCATCAAGCTGTCCGCGGACCAGCAGGAGCAGCTCGTCACCAGCGGAGCGCTGGACGAGGCAGGCAGGCCCCGGCTCGGTGGCGTGGGCACCATCCTGGCGCACGAAATCGAGCGGCGCACCGGCTTCGAGACGCGCGTGTCCGTGCTGGGCCACATCCAGCGCGGCGGCGCCCCCACCGCGCATGACCGCGTGCTCGCCACCCGCTACGGCGTCCACGCCTGCGACATGGTGGCTCGCGGCGAGTTCGGGAAGATGGCCGCGCTGCGAGGCAACGACATCATCAGCGTGGACCTGTCGGACGCCACCCGCGAGCTCAAGCGCGTCCCGCAGGAGTTCTTCGAAGTCGCCCAGGTCTTCTTCGGCTGACGCGACGCAGCATCGCGGAGCGCGGATGAAGCACGGGTCCGCGCTCCGTTAGCATCGGCACCTCCTCACGCCGTCACAAGGAAGGGTGCCGATGCTGCCAGGCCGCATGATGGATTTCCCGCTCACGCTGAGCCACTTGATGGAGCGTGCACGGACGTTCTACCCACGCTCGGAAATCGTCAGCCGCAACCCGGACAAGTCGCTGCACCGCTACACGTACGCGGACTTCTACGCGCGCACGTGCCAGCTGGCCAACGCGCTGACGCGGCTGGGCGTGAAGGCGGGGGACCGGGTGGCCACGCTGAGCTGGAATCACTACCGGCACCTGGAGGTGTATTACGGCGTGCCGTGCATGGGCGCGGTGGTGCACACGCTCAACCTGCGCCTGCACCCCAATGACCTGGGCTACATCGCGCGGCACGCGGAAGACTCCGTGGTGGTGGTGGACCGCTCGCTGCTGCCGCTGTTCGAGAAGTTCAAGGACGCGGTGCCCAGCATCCGCCACGTCATCGTGGTGCCGGACGCGGGCCCCGCGCCGGAGGGGACGCTCGACTACGAAGCACTGCTGGCGGCCGAGTCCCCGGACTTCGACTTTCCCCAGCTCGATGAGAACTCCGCGTCGATGCTCTGCTACACGTCGGGCACCACGGGCAATCCGAAGGGCGTGCTCTACAGCCACCGCTCCACCGTGCTGCACGCCCTGGCGTGTTGCATGACGGACGTGACGGGCATGCGCGAGGCGGACGCGGTGATGCCGGTGGTGCCCATGTTCCACGCCGCCGCGTGGGGACTGGCCTTCGACGCCGTCCTCACCGGCGCGAAGCTGGTGCTCCCCGGGCCGCACCTGGACCCGCCCTCCCTGCTGGACTTGATGGCGGCGGAGAAGGTCACCCTGGCGGGCGGCGTGCCCACCATCTGGATTGGCATCCTCGCGCTGCTGGACCAATCGCCGAACAAGTGGGACCTGAGCAGCATGCGGTCGATGCTGATTGGTGGCTCGGCGGCGCCTCCGTCTCTGATTGAGGGCTTCCAGCAGCGGCATGGACTGGAAGTGGTTCACGCGTGGGGCATGACGGAGATGAGCCCCGTCGGAACGATGGCGAAGGTCAAGGGGCCGCTGCGGCAGGCGGCGCCAGAGACGAAGTCCTCGGCGCGGGCGTCCCAGGGGTTCGCGCTGCCGTTCGTGGAGACGCGCGTCGCCAGCGACGACGGCACGCTGCTGCCCTGGGATGGGGAGACGATGGGCGAACTGGAGGTCCGGGGGCCCTGGGTCGCGTCGTCCTACTTCAGCGACGAGGGCGCGGACCGCTTCACGAAGGACGGCTGGTTCAAGACAGGCGACGTGGTGACCATCGACTCGCACGGTTACGTGCGCATCTGCGACCGGAGCAAGGACGTCATCAAGTCGGGCGGTGAGTGGATCTCCTCCGTGGCGCTGGAGAACGCGCTGATGGCGCACCCGGCGGTGCTGGAGGCGGCCGTCTTCGCTGGGAAACATCCGAAGTGGGATGAGCGCCCGCTGGCCGCGGTGGCACTGAGGGAGGGACAGCAGGTCACGAAGGAGGAGCTGACCGCGCACCTGGCGGGCCAGTTCGCGAAGATGTGGCTGCCGGATGACTATGTCTTCGTCCCGCAGGTGCCGCGGACGTCCACCGGCAAGTTCCTCAAGACGAAGCTGCGCGAGGACTACGGCGACCACCTGCTGAAGAATCCGAAGGCGGACGCGGCGACGTAGACCGCGATGAGGCAGTGACCTCCACGCGTCCACCTCTGACGCGCGGAGGTCACTTCTGGCCCTGCGCTAGTTGCCACCCAGGCAGATGCCGTCGCAGGTGACCTCCACCTGCCCGTCTGGCCGCAGGAACCGGTCCACCTGCTCCCGTCCGTCGTCATCCCGGCGCACGCCTTCGTGAACGGCATTGTCGGCAGCCGGCAGGTCCGCCACGGTGCCGGGCAGCGGCGGCGGCAGCCCGAAGTCGAACTGCACCAGCGCCGAGCCCTCCACCGTTCCCTCTGCCGCGGGCAGCATGGGCACGCGCCAGGTGGCGGGCAGTTGCTGCGTCAATCCCATGGCGCGGGCATGCAGCTCGGTGGCCACGTTGGGAACCTGCGCATCCCCCAGGCCGTACTGCACCAGCACCCGACGCGACGCGGGCGCTCCGGGATACAGCTCCTGGAGCACGTGCGGCGCATAGGTGAGCGGGTCGATGCGGTCGAAGGACGTCTGCGTCAGCGCCGCGAACTTCTGCTGGTCGAGCGCGTCCGGCACCGTCTGGGCAATCGCATCCAGGAACATGCCGAAGGGCCGGGCGCGGAACATCATCAGCGAGAAGTCCGCCCCGCCCACGCTGAACACGGCCCGTGAGACGTGCGGCGACAGCGCGACGTACGTGCCGCCCAGGATGTGGCCCTGGCTGATGCCGTAGAAGTACGTCTGCTCCGGGTCAAAGACGCGCACGCCGTCGTCCTGCAGCTCGGTCAGCGCCCCCAAGGTCGTCCGGGCCGCGTACGTCACGGCGAGCTGATTCACCATGCCCTGGTGGACGCGGTCGGTGAAGCGCAGCGTCTGGCCAGGGTTGCCCGCCATCGCCTGGAGCACGCCCGGCGCGTCCGTCTGTGACATGCCCCACCAGTCCACCGTCAGCACCACCATCCTCGTGGCCTGGATGAAGGGCCGGACGAAGGAACCATCCGCCTCCGCCTGCCGGCCGAAGAAGCCGTGGCCGTACTGGAGCAAGCGCACCGGCGCCACGGACTGCCCCCAGACGCTGCGAGGAATCTGGAGCGTGAAAGGCACCTCCGCGTCGCCATTGCGCCGCACACGGCCTTCCTCGTCACGGGCGAGCAGCGCACCAGGCTGGTCGCTCTCCAGGAAGAGTGGGACGCGCAAGGTGCCGGTGATGCGCCGGGCGACGTTGGCGTCCACGTCATCTCGCACCTCCGTCACCGTGACGGCGGGGGGCGTGGCCTCCAGCGCCTCCATCGCCAGGCGGCGCACCTGGAGCATGTCCTGCGTGACGCCCTCTTGCGACTCGGTGGTGAAGTCCCACGCGAGCTGGAGCTCCGCGCGCGGCACACCCGCGGCCTCCAGCGCCGGGAAGATGTCCGCTTCGTATCTGGCGGCCAGGGGCGCCAGCAGCGGGTCTCCCGCCGTCTGGCCATCCCGGATGCGCCGGAAGCCCTCGGGCACCGGCACGGGCGTGCCGTCCTTCGCCGTCAGCCCGCGCAGCGCGATGATGTAGCGGGCCGTGTTGCGCAGCCGCACTGCGGGCCGCAGCAGCAAGGCGCGGCGCGCGTCGTCCGGAGCCCTGGGGTCCAGCTCCGCGAAGTGGAGCACGCCCTCGCCGCGCTCCGCGTCGAGGAACACCGTGTTCCCATTCGTCGCTGCGGTGGGGCTCGTCACCGACGGCAGGCGCGCGTCATCCACACCGTCCGGAAAGAGCGCGAGCACCTGCGTGCCGTGGGAGTAGCCGTCCGCCGGGTGGAGGTCCGTGAAGTCGAACGCGGCGCCGTCCGGTGCCTTCAGCTTCGCCGCTTCGGAGAGGCGCACCCGGTGGCCGGACGGCAGCGCCGCATCCTCCTCGAGGAAGTAGTCGGAGGGGTATGGCAGGAGGCAGTCATGCTCGGAGGCCAACGGGTTGCAGCCCGCGGGCACCATCAGCGGAGGCAGCTCCTCACCCGCATCGGGCGTGCCGCTGTCTCCCGCATCCGGGCTCCCACTGTCGCCCGCGTCGGGCAATCCCGCGTCCGGTGGCGCGCCTTCATCCGAGTCGCCGCAGGCGGGAGCCACCGCCAGCAACCACGCCGTCAACAGTCCAGCGCCATACCGCTTCATCCGCATCATCATGTCGTCGCTCCTGGAGGGCTTCGCGGAAGGGGTTCAGCTGCCCCGGCGCGATGAAAGCGGACGCATTTCCCTCAAGAAAGGTCGCGCGCGTCATGGCGCGGAAGGACGGCGCGGCTCCCGACCGGCGGTGGACACTCCATGGGGAATGGACGCGCTCCAGCGCCAACTTCGCGCAACGCGGTCTATGGTGCGAGCACCATGCCGTCCGTCAAGCAACTGCGCCCGTTCGCTCTGGCAACCCTGGAAGCTTTCCTCGAAGCATCCGGCCGCGTCGTGCTGGTCCAACAGCCTCCCGAGCCCGTCTTCCAACAGGTGGCCATGCGGCTCGGCGAGGCACGCACCGTGGGCATGGCCCACCGGACACGGCTCGTGGACCGGCTGTTCGTCATGCTGCGCGGGTTCGATGCCCTGGAGGTCCACTTCCTCAGGCCGGAGGCGGAGGGAGAGGAGTTCTCCGTGGGGCGCATCGAAGGCTGCTCCCTGGTGGTACCCGACCCGTCCGTGTCCAAGCACCACGCGACACTGCGGTGGCACGCCCAGGCCGGTGACTGCTCGGTGCGCGACCAGGGTTCCATGAATGGCACCTGGGTCAACGCCTCCTCGCTGGGGCCGGACCAGGACCGGATGCTCAACGACGGCGACGCCCTGGCCTTTGGCGATGCCCAGTTCCTCTACCTGCGCACGGAGACGCTCCACGCCCACCTGCGGATGGCCAGTCCCAGCCGGGGCTGAGGGGCCGGGGACGGAACATTCCGTCCAAGCCCCAGCCACTTCCTGCGGCGCGTGTCGCCCGCCCCGGCTATGACTGTTCCCCTTCACGCTACGGGAGCACCGTCAATGGGCAGGCTGCTGTTCCTCCTCGTCTTCAACGTCGGCGCCTGGGCCGTGCTCCGGTCGCTGTGGCCCGGCCTGCTCCGGAAGTGGCGCCTGGGTGCCTTCGCGCTGGGGACCTTCCTGTCCCTGGTGGCGTGGCTCTACTCCGCGGTGGCCGGACGGCACGCGCAGCTTCCCGTGGGGGATGCGGCCCTGCGCGTCTTCTCCGTGGGCTGGTCCGTCGCCATCATCATGATTGTCCTCGCCGGCGCGCCCTTCCTCCTGCTGCGCAGGTGGCTGGACCGGCCCGCCCGTCAGGAGCCGCCCCTCACCGCGCCCGAGGCCACCCCCGCCCCGCCGGTGAACATGGCGCGCCGCAACCTGCTGACGAACGCCGGCCGCGCGGTGCCGTTGCTGGCGGCCGGGACGAGCTCGGTGGGGCTCGCCAACGGCTACACGCAGTTCTCCGTCCGCGAGGTCGACATCCACCTCTCCGGCCTGCCTCCGGCGATGGACGGGTTCCGCATCGGCCAGATTACGGACGTCCACGTCGGCACGTTCATCGACACCCAGTACCTGCAAGACGCCGTGCGGGCGATGAACGACGCCAAGGTGGACCTCCAGGTGATGACGGGCGACCTCATCGACGACCTGGACCAGCTCGACGGCACCATGGCGGCGCTGTCGGAGTGCAAGGCCCGCCACGGAATGCTCGCCATCCTGGGCAACCATGAGCACTGGCGCGGCCTGGAGGCCATCCTCCAGGCCTACGCCGACGTGGAGGCGCGCGGCGGCCCCGTGCGCCTGCTGGTGGACACGTCCCATGCCTTCGAGCACGCCGGCCAGCGCGTGCGCGTGGTGGGCGTGGACTACCCCATGTCCGGCCGCAGTCACCGCGTGAAGGCGGAGCGCATGCAGCAGTCCGCGGAAGCCGGCTTCCGCGACGTGGCACCCGAAGAGGTGGTGCTCTGCCTGACGCACCATCCGGACTTCTTCCCGCTCGCGGCCGAGCGCGGCGCCCGGCTGACGCTGGCCGGCCACACCCACGGCGGACAGGTGGCCTTCCTGGGCGTCTCGGCCTTCTGGTTCGCCTTCAAGTACATGCTGGGCCGCTACCGCCACGGCGACCACCAGCTCTACGTGTCCGGCGGAACGGGGCACTGGCTGCCCTTCCGCATCGGCGTACCGACAGAGGTGACGGTCCTCACGCTTCGCGCGACGGGAGCGCCGGCTGCTGGCCGTACGTCTTGAACTTCTCCAGGACGCGCGCCATCTCCGCGCCGTCCAGCAGCACCGGTTCACCCACCTGGAGCGCCCGCCAGTACATGGCGGCCAGCGTCTCCACTTCGACGGCCAGCTTGAAGGCCGCCGGCAGGTCCCTGCCCACCGCCACCATGCCGTGGTTCGCCATCAGGCAGGCCTTGCGCCCCTCCAGCGCGGCCAGCACGTGGGCCGCGAGCTCCGGCGTGCCGAACGTGGCATAGGGCGCGCAGCGCACGTCCGTGCCGCCCGCGGCGGACACCATGTAGTGGAAGGCGGGAATGCCCCGGTGCAGGCACGCCAGCGTGGTGCAGAACATGGAGTGCGCATGCAGCACCGCGCCCACCTCCGGCCTGGCGGCCAGGATGTCCCGGTGGAGCTGCCACTCCGAGGACGGACTCCGGCGACCCTCGTGGCTGCCGTCGAAGCGCATGAGGACCAGGTCCTCCGGCACCAGCGAGTCGTAGTCCATGCCGGTGGGCGTCAGCAGGAAGCCGGCCTCCACCCGCACGCTCAGGTTGCCGGAAGTGCCCTGGTTGAGCGCGGACGCATTCATCCGCCGCGCGGTGGCAATCATCGACTCGCGCAGGGCGAGGTGCTCGCACGCACCGCTCATTCCGCCCTCCCGCGCCGCTCCGGAAAGAGCGACAGCAGCCCGTCATGCGAAGCCGGGCACACGCCGCGCTCGGTGATGAGCGCCGTCACCAGCCTCGCGGGCGTCACGTCGAAGGCGTAGTTCGCCGCGGGGCTCCCCTCCGGCGTAATCCGCACCGTGGCCACCTCGCCCGACGCCAAACGTCCGGTGACGTCGCTCAGCTCCGTGCCGTCGCGCTGTTCAATCGGAATCTCACGCACCCCATCCCGCAGCGTCCAGTCGATGGTGGGCGAGGGCAGCGCCACGTAGAAGGGCACGCCGTTGTCCTTCGCCGCCAGTGCCTTGAGGTAGGTGCCAATCTTGTTCGCCACGTCGCCCTGGGCCGTGGTGCGGTCCGTGCCGACGATGCACAGGTCCACCTGCCCGTGCTGCATCAGGTGGCCCCCCACGTTGTCCGCGATGACGGTGTGCGGGACGCCGTGCTGCCCCAGCTCCCAGGCCGTGAGCTGCGCGCCCTGGTTGCGCGGGCGCGTCTCGTCCACCCAGACGTGCACGGGGATGCCCGCGTCGTGCGCCTGGTAGATGGGCGAGAGCGCGGTGCCGAAGTCCACCGTGGCCAACCAGCCGGCGTTGCAGTGCGTGAGCACCTCCAGGCGGCCCTGGCGCCCCTTGCGCGCCCAGGCGTCCTCCAGGAGCTTCAGGCCGTGCGCACCGATGGCGCGGTTGATGGCCACGTCCTCGTCGCTGATGGCCTCCGCGCGGCGAAGCGCGGCAGCCACCCGTTCAGCGGGAGGCAGCGGCGCCAGGAGCTGGCGCATGTCATCCAGGGCCCAGTGCAGATTCACGGCGGTGGGGCGCGTACCCCGCAGCACCGCGAGCGCGTGCTCCAACGCGCCGTCCGAGGCATCCGCGCGCAAAGCCAGCCAGACGCCATAGGCCGCGGTGGCACCGATGAGGGGCGCGCCACGCACCTGCATGCTCCGGATGGCATGAGCGGCTTCATCCAGCGTCGTCAGCCGCACGGTGACGAGCGCATGCGGCAGCCGCGTCTGGTCAATGGCCTCCGCGGCCTGCGCGTCCGGCGCCAGCCAGATGGAGCGCATCGGCTTGCCATGGACCTTCATCGGCGCAGCACCCGGCCCGCCACCGCGGACAGCTTCTCCACCATGGCGGCGTCCCAGGCCGGGGGCGCGGTGATGATGGCGTGGTCCAGCGCCCTGTGGCAGCCCTGTGCACAGGGGCCGGTATGCGACCCGAGCAGCGGCACCACGTTCTTCACCAGCCCCTTCGCCTTGCCCGCGTTGCCCAGCAGCACGGAGACAACCTGGTCCACCGTGACGGCGTCATGGTCCGGATGCCAGCAGTCGAAGTCGGTGACCATGGCCACCGTCGCGTAACAGAGCTCCGCCTCCCTCGCGAGCTTGGCCTCCGGCATGTTCGTCATGCCGATGACGTCGCAGCCCCAGCTCCGGTACATGTGGCTCTCCGCGACGGAGGAGAACTGCGGCCCCTCCATGGCCAGGTACGTGCCGCCCCGGCGCGCGACGACGCCCAGGCCCTCGCACGCGGAAATCACCGCGTCCCCCAGCCGCGAGCACACCGGCTTCGCCATGGAGACGTGCGCCACCAGCCCCGTGCCGAAGAAGCTCTTGTCCCGGGCGAAGGTCCGGTCGATGAACTGGTCCACGACGACGAAGGTGCCCGGTGGGTATTCCTCGCGCAGGCCCCCCACGGCGGACAACGACAGCAGGTCCGTCACCCCGCTGCGTTTGAGCGCGTCGATGTTCGCGCGGAAGTTGATGTCCGTCGGCGCCAGCCGGTGGCCTCGCCCGTGACGCGGCAGGAAGACGACGCGGTGCCCTCCGAGCGTGCCGAAGCACAGCTCGTCCGAAGGCTCACCGAAGGGGGACGTCACCTTCTTCCATTCGACGTCCGTCAGGCCATCCATCTGGTACAGGCCACTGCCACCAATGATGCCGATGACGGGCGAGGTGGGGTTGGACATGCGGCGGGCTCCCGGTGGACGCCGGCACAAGGACTGCGCCGGCGGCAGGGAGCGTAGGAGTCGCGGCGGCCTCGAGCAAGCCAGAGCGCGGTCCTGTCCAAGCGCTCATGGGGCCGTGCGCCCGGTCCCCTTCAGCATCCAATCCACCCGACTCCGCTGCTCAGGGTTCTCCCAGCGCGAATGACGCCATCCGATGTCTGTAGACCTTTCCGGTGTCTTCGAGGACATCGTTGTGCCCCGCCCCCGCCACTGTCTCCACGACGGCCTGGGGGAAGAGCGTGCCCAGCCTGCGCCCCATGTCCACGGGGATGAGGGTGTCCTCCTCGCCGTGGATGATGAGCACGGGGAGCTTCACGGCGGCGGCCTTGGACGCGGTGTCATACCAGTCCCGGGCCAATAGGCGGACGGGCAGGAAGGGAAAGGCCGTGGCCCCGATGTCCGGGATGGACGTGTACGGACTCACGAGCATGACCCGTGAACCGTGCCCACGGCGCGCCATCTCCACTGCCACGCCCGTCCCCAGGCTGCGGCCACTGAGCACTGTCTGCTCGGCGCTCACCCCCTTCGCGCGCAGCCAGGCGAGCGCCGCTTCCGCCGCGGCGTAGATGCCTTCCTCCGTGGGATGCCCCGGTGACGCGCCATAGCCCGGGTACTCGACGGTGAGGAAGCCCAGCCCCCGCGCTTGCATCAAGTTGCCCAGGCCCATCTGCGTCAGCACCTCCTCCCCGTTGCCGTGGAAGTGCACCACCGTGGGCGCGCCCGGAGGTGCCGGCAGGTGGAACAGGTCCACATACAGGCCGCCCTCCAACGGGAGGCGGCTGAAGCCGTCACTTTCCGCCAGCGGCTGCGTGCCCTTGGGAGCCGGGTAGAGCAAGGAGCGTTGCAGCGCGAACACCGCCACACACAACACGAGGTAGAGCGATCCGAGGGTGGCCAGGGTGAGGATGAGCATGCGGCGCAGCCGAAGCATCGGCCCAGTGTGCCGCAGTTCGCAACGCAGTGCGACGGCGAGTGGCGTCACGCCCGTGGTGTGAAGAGCCTGTCATTCCCACCCCGTCCAGCCAGCTCCCCTGGCATCCGAACCAGCGGCAATGCAACGATAGCGATTGGAAGCCCTCTCACAGACACGCCGCAGGACGACTCGGACACCCCAGGCCGCTGCCTGGATTGGAGAAGGCGTGACGTCTCATTGGGTGCTGGGCCATGCCCTGGAAGAACGGCTGCCTTCGCTCCGGATGCGCGGCACTCCGGACGCGGTGGATGAGGCCCGCGCGCGGCGCAGGCTGGAGCGCTGGCGCAAACAAGAACCACTCACGCGGGACTCACTCTGGGCCGAGCGCCTGCGTGCCTCGGGGCTGACGGAAGCGGAGCTGCACACCCTCCTGGGAGAACCAGCGGAGGCGCTGCATGCACGCATGGGCGCGCCTCCGCCGTGGCAACGCGTCATCGAGCAGGCTTACGCGTCGGAGATATCGCCGCCCTTCTCCTGGCCGGAGCCCACGCCACCGGGCGCGGCCCTGCTCGGCCTGGTCGAACCGCTCGTCCACGCGGCACACGCGCGGCTCGTCTCCGCCCTGGACACCTGCCTGCGTGACACGCCCGAAGTGCCGTTCGAGCCCGAGCATACGGCCCGCATGTTGCTCGCGCCGCTCCCGCGAATGTTGATGCCCTTGCTGGGACGGACGCTCGCGGTGGAGCTGCGCATCGCTCAGCTCGAAGGACGACTCCAGGGCGACACGCCCGAAGCGCGCTTCCTGGACTTCGCCCAGCACCTCCGGCGACGCGACGTGGCGCTCGACATCCTTGCCCGTTACCCGGTGCTTGCGCGGCAAGCCGTGGAGTACGTCACCGCGTGGGAAGCCACGGGCGTGGAGCTGATGCAGCGGCTGGCCCGGGACGCCACCGCGCTGTGGCACCGCTTCCACGGCGGCGTTCCTCCCGGCCTGCTGATGGAGGCCCAAGGCGGTCTGTCAGACCCGCACCGAGGTGGACGCACCGTCTTCCTGCTCCGCTTCGCCTCGGGACTGCGGCTCGTGTACAAGCCGCGCCCGCTCACGGCGGAGGCTGCCTTCCAGCAACTCCTCTCCTGGCTGAACGCGCGCGGCCTCACGCCTCCGCTGCGCACGGTGGAGGTCCTCTCATCGGACGGCTACGGGTGGATGGAGTACGTGGAGGCCGCGCCCTGCCAGTCAGCCGAGGAGGTGCGGCGCTTCCATCTGCGGCAAGGCGCCCTCGTCGCGCTGCTCTACGCGCTGGACGTCACCGACATCCATTACGAGAACCTCATCGCGGTGGGCGAGCACCCCGTCCTGGTGGACTTGGAGACGCTCTTCCATCCGCACACGCTCGCAGCCTCCATCCGGGACATGGAGAAGCAACCCGGCGCGGTGCTGAACGGTACGGTGCTCAAGAGCGGGCTGTTGCCCCAACCCGCCTGGCGCGCGAAAGACGGAACGGAGGTGGACTTCAGCGCTCTGGGCGCCGGCGAGGGACAGCTCACACCACTGGGCTACCTGGTGGCGACGGCGCACGGCACGGACCAGCTCCGCTTCGAGCGGCGCCGGATGGAGATTCCTGGCGCGGCGAACCGTCCTCGCATGGAGGGACAGGACATCTCAGTGGCGGAGCAGGCGGACGCGCTCGCGCAGGGGTTCTCGACCCTGTACCGGCTGCTCGCCGAGCACCGGGATGCGCTGCTCGCCCCTGGAGGGCCGCTCGCGGCTTTCGAGCACGCGCCCGTGCGCGTGCTCTTTCGCGGCACAGCCAGTTACGACGCCCTGCTGCACGAGAGCATGCATCCCCATGCGATGGGGGACGCGCTGGACCGGCAGCGCTTCTTCGACCACCTCTGGCTGGCCGTGAAGGAACGCCCGTACCTGGCGGCCCTCATCCCTTTCGAGCAGGAGGAATTGCAGCGCGGCGACATCCCCCGCTTCACCGCCCTGCCCGGCTCGAAGGACCTGTGGTCAGGGGCGGGCCGCCACCTGCCCGACTTCTTCGACGACTCCGGCCTGGAGCGGGCGCGGCGGCGATTGACGGGGCTGTCACCGGATGACCACGAGCGGCAGCTCGGCTTGCTGCGAAGCGCGCTCCACCGGGTCCGCTTGGCGGCAAGCCCTGGCGGGCGCCCCCGCTATCCGTTCCGCGAGCCGCCCGAGCCCGCGCACCCAGACGCGCTGCTGGCGGCTGCACGACGCGTGGGAGAGCGCTTGGTGGCCCTGTCGTTCTCCGGCGCGGGCCATTCCCACTGGCTGTCGCTCGAGATGGCCGACACGAAGGAGTGGCGGCTCGTCCAGGTGGGAGTGGACTTCTACCAAGGGCTCTCAGGCATCGCGCTGGTGCTGGCGCAGCTCGGAGCCCTGACGGGCGAAGCACGCTTCACGCAGGCAGCCCGAGGCGCATTGCGCCACCTGACCTGGCGCCTGGAGTCCTCGCCAACGCAGATCCGTGGCGTGGGCTTCCTCAATGGCTGGGGCGGCATTCTCTACGCCCTGACCCACCTGGGGGCCCTGTGGGGGGAACGCGCGCTGTTCGAGACCGCCGAATCCTTCGTGGACGCCATGGCTCCCCGCGTGGAGCAGGACGAGCACCTGGACCTGGGCAGTGGCTGCGCGGGCGCCCTGCTCGGCCTGCTGACGCTCGTGGGGCGACATCCGTCCGAGCGAGCGTCACAGCTCGCGCGCGTCTGTGGGGAGAAGCTGCTCCAGACGGCCACGCCTCAATCCCATGGCATGGGCTGGCTTTCACCCGCGACCGGCGGACAGGCGCTGTGTGGACTGGCACATGGAGGAGCGGGCATCGCGCTGGCGCTGCTGCGGCTGGCCTCGGCCACGGGAGAGTCCCGCTTCCACACCACGGCGCTGGAGGCGCTGGCGTATGAGCGTGGCCGGTTCTCGCCCGAGGCCGGCGACTGGCCCGACCTCCGCGCCGACGCCGGGGTGCACGGCGGTGATGGGCCCGCCTTCATGTGTGGCTGGTGCAATGGCGCACCCGGCATCGGGTTGGCGCGCATCTCCGGACTGCCGCTGCTCGATGACCACCGGGTGCGTGAGGAAATCGCCACGGCGGTCCACGCAACGCTCGCGGGAGGCCTCGGCTACAACCATGGCCTGTGTCATGGCGACCTGGGCAACGTGCTCTTCCTGCTGGAGGCCGCGCGCACACTGCACGATGACACGCTGCTGCGGCGCACCTATCAGCTCGCGGGCGGCATCCTCCAGGGCATCGAGTCGCACGGCTATCTGCATGGCCTGCCCGACAGCATCGAGACGCCAGGGCTGATGGTGGGGCTCGCGGGCATCGCCCACGGCCTGTTGCGGCTCGCGGCGCCTGAGCGGGTGGCGGATGTGCTCTCCGTGGCCCCTCCCATCTCGTGAAGCGGCTTCGTTCCCGACGAACTCCGGCACCGCGAGGGTTGGCGGTCCGTTGGCAGTCCCCCAACAACCCAAGAGGAGCAGCACCATGAGCCACAGCGACAAGAACCACATCCTCCGCGCCTGGCGTGACGCCGACTACTACGACAGCCTCTCCGACGCGGAGCGCGCCGCGCTTCCGGCCAGCCCCGCGTCCGTCATGGAGCTGGAGGATGCGACGCTGGCGTTCATCACCGGCGGCGATGCCGAGGCCACCTGCCCCGCCACCCCCACGCCCAACGAGCTCACCTGTCTCTATACGAACTGCGGGCGCATCGCCTGCTGCCGCTGAGCGGAGGGACGTGAGCTGACGCGGAAGGACCGTGGCGACTCGACGTGAATACGGACGTGGACCGCTCGGGGGAGCGGCGGAGGAATGCCGCTCCCCGGTCTGCCCCACCGAGAAGCTGAGCGCAGTGCCTATCCAAACAGGCCGAGTGACGGAGGCGGCGTGAAGCCAGGGAACACCCTCGCCAGCTCCACACCGGGCCGACAGGCACGCAGGACTTCCGCCAACGGCGCGCGTACGTCCGTCCATGCAGGCACATCGCGCCCGTCCTGCAAGTGGTCCGGCTCCAGTGAATCGAAGCGTCCGTACACCTTGCCGCCCTTCACGCCGCCGCCCAGCACCAGCATCGCGCTGCCCACACCGTGGTCCGTTCCGCGACTGCCGTTCTCCCGCACGGTACGGCCGAACTCCGTCAACACCACCACCGTCACATGCTCCAGCCGAGGTCCCAGGTCCGCGGCGAAGGCAGACAGCGCGCTCCCCAACTCCTGGCAGCGGTTGGCGAACGCGCCCGTCGCGGCCCCCTGGGCGGCATGCGTGTCCCAGCCGCCCGACTCCGTCGCCGCCACCTCCAGCCCCACTTCTCCGTGGATGAGCCGCGCGATGTCCCGCAGCCGCTGCCCGAGCGGCCCCTTCGGATACGCCACCGCCGCGTGCGAAGGCAGCTTCGCCAGCTGGTCCCCGTCCAGCAGGGACATCGCCTCGAATGCGCCCTGCCCTGTCGTCCGCAGCGCCTCGTCCACGGCGCCCGCATAGAGCGCACTGAAGCCCCGGGTGGCTTCCTCCCCCCGGCGTCCGCCTCGCAACCGGAACTCCTCCAGCCGCCCCATGGCCACCGCCCCCGCGTCTCCGAACAACGCTCGGGGCAGCGTGGGCTGCAGCGCCACGGCGCGCAGCGCGGCGCCCTCCTCTTCGTCCAGCGCGCGGTTGAGCCAGCCATCCGGCGTCGATTTGCGCCCTGGCGTTCCAGACTCCACGAAGTCTTGCGCGTCGAAGTGGGAGCGGACCGGCTCCGGCAATCCCACGCCATGCAGCACCGCCAGTCGGCCGTCGTGCCACAGCGGCATCAGCGCATCGAGCCTCGGATGCAAACCGAACGGCCCTGACAGCTTCAGCGCGGCATCCGGCCCGCTTGCCCGCAGTGCCAGCGAAGGGCGCGCCCGGTGGTACGCCGCATCCTCGATGGGCGGCACCAACGAGAGTCCGTCCACGCCTCCACGCAGGAAGACTGTCACCAGCGTGCGGCGAGCGGCTGACACTGGACTCGCAGCGAGCGCCCGTCCCAGGAACCCCGGAGCACAAACAAGCCCCACGCCCGTCACTCCCAGGGCGCGCAGCAGATGGCGGCGAGTCAGCGGTGCGGTCATGGCGTCTGGAGCTCCGAAGTTGCGCCCGTCTCCAGGCAAGAACACGCAACCCCACGAGAGGTTAACTCGCTCAACACCGCCAGCGACCTTTCCTCGCGGCGCGTCCGCGCGCCTTGACAGTCCAAGAAGGCCGACAGCCTGGGCCCGGGCCCGGGCTCAAAAGAGAACCCGGTGTGAATCCGGGGCTGCCCCGCGGCGGAGAGGTACAAGTCTCATGTCGAATGGAACTCGGTGCGGAAGGCGCCCCAGGCCGGCTGCTCCAGCGCGACATTCACATCACGCAGCTTCGCGGCGGGCACCTTCGGCGTCCCCACCTGCCTGAAGCCCATGACGACGTGCCACCTCACGACCTCCACACCGGTGGGCGGAAACTGCTGGAAGAAGTCCTGCTTCGGCGAAGCTCCTCACGTCGCGCACCGTCCCGATGACAACCGTCAGCGGCCGAGGTCGAACACCAGCTCGAGCTCGGTGACGTCCCCCTGGCAGGGCCCCTCGCTCGCGACGTCGGCCCGGAGCGAGAGACGGCCCTTGAGTTTCGGCGGATCATCGAGCACCAGCTCTCCACGCAACTGCTGAGGCGTCTGCTCGATGTAGCGCGGCATCTCGTCACAGACCGTCCATGCCCACGCCGAGACAATTGCCGGAGCGTGGCCCGCCTGCGCGGTGAACTCAGCGGTTCCATCGGAACCGTAGGCCAGGGGAATGGCGGTGCCCGCGATGGTCAGCGCCGAGCGGTCGGCGCCCAGGGCCGTGGAGTCGAATCGCAGCTCCATGCAGGATTGATGGGTGCCGTCGGCGTCGACATCCGTCACACCATGGAAGCCGCACACGGACATCTCTCTGAGCCCCGAGCTCCCCGCCCCATCTTCAGTGATGAAATGCGAGCCGGGGGACTCCGTGAACTCCTTCCATGCTTCGCCATGACGTGCGCGCATGGTGAGGTTCCAGATCGGCTCATCCTCACCACAAGCGGTGAGCAGGAGCAGCAGCGCCAGCGAACAAGCCGGCTTGAAGAGACGGGACGGCTCGGTGAATGGGGTCATGTCGGGAGGCGTGACTAGCACGACGTCTCGCGTTTGAACCGCGAAGCAAAGGACTCAGCGGGCCCACCACGCAGCCGCCGAGCCAATCCTGACTCCTGAGAAACCAAACACGTCAGCCCATGTTTCCAACCTATCCGGCGATGTCAGAGGGCTCCGATACGTTGACTTCTCAACATCAGGAGAAGCGGATGCACCCCGACAACACGGAAGTGAAGAGCGGCCTCAAGGCCATGATCGTCGACCGCCTGCGGCTGGACATCGACCCCGCGAGCATTCCGGACGGGGCACCGCTGTTCGGTGGTGACTCGCAGGAAGGTGAGGCGGGAGGACTGGGACTCGACAGCGTCGAGGCGTTGGAGATCGTGGTCGGCATCGAGGAGAAGTGGGGCGTCGTCATCGCGGATGACAGCGTCGCCAAGGAGTTCCACTCCATCGACACGCTCGCCGCGCTGGTCAACCGGCTCATCGCGGAAGGCGGGAAGAAGGCCGCCTGTGCCTAGCCAACAGGCAGCAACGCCCGCCGGGCTCGGCATCCAGGAGCTCCTCCGGCTCCTGCCGCATCGCTATCCGATGCTCATGGTCGACCGGATTGACAGCTTGGAACCCGGCGTGTTCGCCGAGGGAATCAAGTGCGTCACGGCGAACGAGCCCTTCTTCCAGGGGCACTTTCCCGAGCACCCCATCATGCCCGGCGTGCTGATCGTCGAATCCATGGCCCAGGTGGCGGGCGTCATGCTCCGCACGAGGAGCCGCCCGGACCTCGCGCCCGTGGAGCCGGCGACACAGAAGCCAGCGCGGCCGGGCGTGATGGCCAACATCCACCGGATGCGCTTCCGCCGCCCTGTCGTTCCGGGAGACCAGCTCCGTGTCCGGGCCACGCACCTCAAGAGCCTCGGCACCATCCACCATGTGAAGGTCGAAGCACGCGTGGGTGAAGAGCTGGTCGCCGACGGCGAATTGATGCTGGGCGCCTAGCCCCAAGGAAACACATCACCATGTTCTTGAAAGTGCTGCTCCAGGGGAGCGGCTTTCCACGGCTGCGCTCCACTGTCACCCTCGTGCAATCCCAACAGCGAAACATTCTGGTGGACAGCGGTCTGTGCGACGACGCGGGACGCCTGGTGCTCGCACTCAAGGAACGCGGCCTGACACCGGATGACGTGGACGTGGTCGTCGCCACGCACCTCCACTACGACCACTGCGGCAATCACTTGCTGTTCCGCAACGCGCAATACGTCGTGGGCGCCAAGGACTTCGTCGAAAACGCGCACTTCATCGAGGCGTATCACCAGGACCACACCCCAGGGAAAGCCGCGACCTCGGAGCTGCTGCGCGAGCATTACCAGACGGTGAAGGAGTTCTATGTCCGGTCCATCGTGCGCGAGGTGACTCGGAACATCGGGTTCTACAACCGCGTGCTCGAACGTGACTCGCGCTTCGTCCCTGTCGACGGCAGCCACTGGCTGACGGAGGAGGTCGAGGTGCTGCCCACGCCGGGCCATACCCATGGGCATATCTCCGTCGTCGCGCACCGCGCCCGCACGGACGATGAGGGCACGCCGCGAAAAATTCTCATCGCAGGGGATGCGCTCTTCACACGGAAGACCTTGGTGGAGAACGCCGAGCGGGAGCTCCAGCTCGCGCAGGACACCGAGCTCTACAGCCACACCCGCCGCAAGCTCCTCCGCGAATACCGCCACATCATTCCGGGCCACGACTGTCTGGTGGACACGGCGCCGTCCGAGCCACTGGAGAAGCTCTCATGAGCCCCCATCGCGTCGTCATCACGGGCCTTGGCGTGACAGCCGCCAATGCGCTGTCCGCCGACGAGCTCGCCCAGGCCCTGTCGAACCGCCGCAGCGGCATCCGGCGGGCCGCCCCGTTCGACATCGAAGGCCGGACGTACTCCGCGGGCGTGGTGGACCTGCCGGACGAGACGCCCGACAACGGTTTGGACCGCGTGTCAAAGCTGGCCCTTCACGCCGCGGAGCAGGCCCTCCGCGACAGTGGGCTCGAAGCCCAGGGGAACTGGCGGGAGGTGGCGGGGGTCATGCTGGGCACGAGCCGTGGGCCCGCCTTGTCCCTCGAACAGGTCATTCGCTCCGGAGGTGATGAGGACGCTCGCCGGAGACACTTCGGGGAGGTTCCCTTCTCCTCCATCGCGCGGAACGTCGCGGACCGGTTCGGCCTGGGCGGCATCCTGTCCACCGTCACCATGGCCTGCGTGTCCAGCAGCCTCGCCATGGGCCGAGCACTGGACGAAATCCGTCAGGGACGGGCCTCCGTGATGCTGGCGGGAGGAGCGGACGCACTGACCCTGCTCAGCTTCAGTGGCTTCTCCGTCCTGCGCGCCATGACGCCCACGGTGTGCCGCCCCTTCGACCATCGGCGCAATGGGATGGTACTCGGCGAGGGTGCGGGCATCCTCGTGCTCGAGGAGCTGAACCACGCGCGCCAGCGGGGCGCTCGAATCCATGCGGAGCTGTGCGGCTGGGGAACGGCGGGCGATGCCCATCACCCCACCAGTCCGCACCCCGAGGGCCGGGGGCTCCAACAGGCGATGACGCTCGCCTTGCGACAGGCGGGACTGACGACGGAGCAGATCGACTTCGTCAACCTCCACGGAACCGGGACGCCGGCCAATGACCCCGCGGAGTGCCAGGCAATGCGAGGTGTCTTCGGCGCGCGAGCCGCGTCGGTGCCGGTCAACTCCCTGAAGCCCTACTTCGGCCACACGCTGGGGGCCTCCGGCGCGCTGGAGCTCATCGGCTCCGTGCTGGGCATGGCTCGCGACTTCCTCCCGCCCACCCTCAACTGCGAGGAACTGGACCCGAAGTGCGACGTCGACGTGGTGCGTGGCGAGGGCCGCGCCCAACGCATCGACACGCTGATGAGCACCAAGTCCGCGTTCGGCGGGGCGAACGTCGCCCTCGTTGCCCGGCGCTTTCCCGAGACAGGGAGGGCGCCACGATGAGCCGGCGCATCGTCATCAGCGGGCTCGGCGCGGTGTGTCCCCGAGCCATGGGACCTGCGGCCCTCTGGGAGCGCTTCTCCCAAGGCGATGCGGGCCCACCGTCCTCCCTGGCGGAGCGCATTCCCGACGCGGCGTTCGCGAAGCAGTCCGCCCAGTTGCGGCACATGGACCGGCTCGGACGCATCGCGCTCACCGCGACCACACTGGCAATCGAGGATGCCAGGCCCGGCAATCCCCTCCAGACAGGCATCGCGTTCGGCTCCAGCTACGGCTGCCTGCCCACGAACGCGGAGTACCTGGAAGCCATCCTGGAGCGAGGCGGCCGTTACGGAAACCCGGTGGTGTTCCAGAACACCGTCACCAACGCGGCGACGGGCTACATCTCCATGGTGCACGACCTTCGCGGTCCCACCGCGACCCTGTGCTCGGGCCACGCCGCGGGACTGGAGGCACTTCGCTTCGGCTGCCAGCAAATCGAGGAGGGGCAGGCGGAGCGGATGGTGGTGGTGGGCGCGGACACCCTGAGCCCCATGCTCCTGGCTGGCATCGCCCTGCCTGAGGGAATGCGGGTGAGTGAAGCAGCGTGCGCCCTGGTCCTGGAGGAGCACACGCGCGCCCTGACGCGCGGCGCACACCCCCACGCGGAAGTCCTGGGCACCGGGCACCGGGGAGGCTCGCTCACGAACCAGGCGCACACGCTGGCCCGCGCGGTGCGGGACGCAATGCACACGGCTCGAATCGCGCCCGAGCAACTGGGCGCCGTCTTCTCCTGTGCGAACGGGCGAGGAGGCTTCGACGGGTGGGAGCAGCGAGGGCTGCACGAAGCCCTCGGGGCGCACGCGGCGAAGGTGCCCGTGAGCTGTCCCAAGGACGTGCTTGGAGAGACGTTCAGCACGGCGGGCATGCTGGCCGTCGTGCTGGCCACGCGGGTCCTCGACAAGGGATGCGCGCTGGTCACCGCTCTGGGGGGTGAGGGCAGCGCCCTGGCTGTGGTGCTGCGCGGGGGTGCTCATGACTGAGCACCCCATGGCCCGCATCTACGGCGGGACACCGCACCGGTTCCCCATGCTGCTGGTCGACGCGGTGGAGGCGCTCTCACCGGGCTTTGGCAGGGCGTTCAAGCAGGTCTCCGGCAACGAGATGATGTTCGAGCGTTTCGGAGACGCGCCCCCCGCCCTGCCCTCCTGCCTGCTGGTGGATGCCCTGGGACAGGTCGCCATCATGCTCCTGCGCGGGCCCGACGAAGTCACACCGTCTGTCTGGTACCTCGGCGGCATCGAGGCAATGACATTTCACACCCCCATCCCGGCCGGCAGCGTCCTGCGGATGGAAGCCAACATTCTCAAGCGGTGGCGGACCACGGTGCGCGTCGAGGTCAAGGCCTGGGCCGACGCTGTCCCGGCTGCCAGCGGCGTCATGGTGCTTTCCCAGAGAGGTTCAAAGTCACATGAGTCACCCTGAAACAAACACACCGTTCCTGGACGGCTTCCTCCACCAGCAGGTGGTGCTGGTCACCGGAGCGGGACAGCCCATCGCCAATGCCATTGCACGGCGCCATGGGAAGGCGGGGGCACGTCTGGCCCTGGTGTTCCTGCCGGAGCACGAGGCAGAGGCGACTGCACTCGCCAGGGAGCTGGGCGCGGAGCTGGCCCTGCCCTGCGAGTCTTCTGACGCACAGGCGGTGGGCACGGTGGTCCGCCGCGTCGCCACGGAATTGGACCGCATCGACCTGCTCATCAACGCGTCATTGAGCCGCGCGGCCGGCCGGCTCAGCGACCTGTCCGCCGAGCAGTGGAAGGCCGTGCTCGACCGCCAGTTGAGTGGGACAGCGTGGTTCTGCAAGGAGGTCATCCGCCCGATGATGCGCAAGCGCTCGGGGCGCATCGTCAACCTGCTGGATGCCGCTTCCGGAGGCGCGAGCCGCGTGGCCGCCGAAGGCATCACCGCGATGACACGCGCGCTGGCCAACGAGGTGGCCCGGCAAGGCATCTCCGTGAACACGCTGGCGGTCCAACTCCTCGAGGAGGAGACAGCACACCTCACCCCAGCGCAGCGCGAGCGGCTCGATGGCGAGCTGGGTCCCCTGGGGCGGCTCGGGAGCGCGGAGGAGGTTGCCGAGGCCGTGCTCTTCCTCGGTTCGAGCGCAGCGAACCTCACGACGGGTCAGCGCCTGTCTGCCACCGGAGGTCTGTGGTGAGTGAATCCCAGGCAGCACGTCAGCGGTTCCAGCAGCAGACGGTCATCATCACGGGCGGCTCGCGTGGCATTGGCAAGGCCATTGCCCTCACCTTCGCCGCGGAGGGCGCGGACATCGTCCTCAACTACGGGAGCAACGCGGAGGCCGCGCGGCAGGCCGCCGCCGAGGTCGAGGCGCAGGGCCGACGCTGCGTGCTGGTCCCCGGCTCGGTCGCCAGTCCCGACGTACCAGGACAGCTCCGAGAGGCGGCGCTCTCCCACTTCGGCCGCATCGATGTGCTGGTGAACAACGCCGGCATCAGCCGGGATGGGCACTTGATGATGCTCCAGGCCGCGGCGTGGCGGGAGACGGTGGACGTCAATCTCTACGGCGCGCTCGCCTGCTGTCAGGCGGTCATTCCGACCATGGTGCAGCAGGGCCGTGGCGCCATCATCAACATGTCCTCCTCCGCCGGAATCCGGGGACGCGCGGGACAGGTGCCCTACGCCGCCACCAAAGGGGCCTTGATTGGGCTGACGCAGGCGCTGGCGGGAGAGCTGGGGCCACATGGCATCCGGGTGAACTGCGTGGCGCCTGGCTTCGTGGAGACGGAGATGGTCGCGGGGCTGATGAACCGTCCCGGGGTGCGTGAGGGCTTCATCCAGGCCACCCCCATCCGCCGGCTGGGAACCGTGGAGGACGTCGCCAACGCCACGCTCTTCCTGGCGTCTCCGGAGAGCGCCTACGTGGTCGGCGACGTGCTGCGCGTGAATGGCGGGCTGGTGCTGTAGCGCGCCGCTCGCGGACATCTGTCTTTTCAAGGAATCGCGCAACACGGGCTGAGAGGAACAGGATGAGCAACAAAGTCGTCGTTACCGGCATTGGCGTTCTCACGCCCATTGGCAACAACCTGGAGGAGTTCTCCGAAGGGCTTCGCTCGGGGAGAGATGGCATCGCGCCCGTCACCCGTTTCGACGCCAGCAAGCACCGCTGTCAGTCCGCTGGCGAGCTGAAGAACATCGACTTCTCCGCGCACTTCAGCCCCGAGGAGCTGCCCTACCTCAGTCGCGGCGCCCAGATGATTCGCGTGGCGGCGGCGCAGGGACTGGCGGCGTCCGGGCTGGACCTGGACGTCGAGGACCGCTCGCGCATTGGCGTGGTGCTCGGAACCAACCTGGGAGGAATGCCCGCGAGGAAGGAAGGCTACGCCGCGCTGCACTACCCCTACCGGCGCGGGCGCGCGGGCCCAAAGGAGCCCTGGCGAGCCCTGGTGCTCGACAGCTTCATCTGCGCCATGAGTGACCACGTCGCCAGCCAGTACCAGTTGGGGGGACTCAGCCTGGTCATGTCCACCGCGTGCAGCGCGGGCCTGCATGCCCTGGGCGTGGCGATGGATGTGATTCGCTCCGGGCGGTCGGAGGTGATGCTCGCGGGCGGAGTCGATCCGCTCAGTGAGATGCCCCAGGCCGGCTTCGGCGTCCTGCGCTCCCTGGCGAGCGACAAGCTGCGGCCCTTCAGCAAGGACCGCGATGGGACGCTGCTGGGCGAGTCCGCCTCGCTGTGGGTGCTGGAGAGCGAGGCCCACGCGAAGCGCCGCGGAGCGAACATCCTGGCGGAGCTCGCGGGCTACGGAGGCTCCACGGACGCCTACCACATGACCCGGCCCGACGAGACGGGACGCGGCCCCGCGCGGGCCATGCAGGCGGCGCTGGCGAGCGCGGGCCTGAAGCCCGAGCAGATTGGCTACATCAAGGCGCACGGCACGGGCACGCCGGCCAATGACGTCATCGAGACGCGCGCCATCAAGCATGTCTTTGGCGAGCAGACCCGAGTCCCCGTCAGCTCCATCAAGGCGATGGTCGGCCACAGCCTCGGGTCCAGCGGCGCCATGGAGGCAGCCGCGGCGGTGGTGGCGCTGAACGACGGCTTCCTGCCGCCCACGCTGCACCTGGATACGCCAGACCCCGAGTGCGACCTGGACTACGTGCCCCATCACAGCCGGCCCACGAAGCTGGAAGCGGTGCTCTCCAACGCGTTTGGCTTTGGCGGCAACAACGCCGCGATGGTCTTCCGCCGCTGGGAGGGCTGATGCAACACAAGGGGAAACGCATGGCTGGCGGTACGCGAATGACAGATGAGATGCGAGTGGTCATCACCGGCATGGGAGCGGTGTCCCCCTACGGGGCGGGCGTCCCGCCCCTGCTGGACGCGCTCGCCGAGGGACGCAGCGCCATCCGCCCCATCGATGACTTCGATGTGTCGGGGTGCGGTTGCAAGCACGGGGCGCGCGTTCCTCCAGGGAGCCTGTCCGCGCTGACGGGCTCCAACAACCTGCGGCGGGCGCCTCGAGGGACGCAGTACACGATGCTCGCCACGGAGGAGGCGCTCCAGATGGCGGGGCATGGGCCCTCCACCTGGAACCCGGAGCGGGTGGGCGTGTTCCTGGGCACCTACCGGGCCATGGCGGAGGTCAGCCAGGACATCTGGCACCGCATCATCACCAGCGAGCCGCGCTTCGTCCAACCGCTGCTGTTCCAGGAGACCGTGACGAACGCGGTGGCCAGCGCGCTGAGCATCCGCTGGGGCTGGCGCGGCACCAACTACGCCATCAGCGCTGGGAACGCCTGCGGCTTCCAGGTGCTCGCGCTAGCGGCGCAGGCGCTGCGCAGTGGACGGGCGGACGCCCTCATCGCGGGGACATTCGACTTGTTCACCACGGCCACGCACTTCGACATGGATGACATTGGCGTGCTAAGTGATGCCAACGTGAGCCGTCCCTTCGACACCCGGCGAGATGGTTACATCATGGGAGAGGGGGCGGCGGTGGTGGTGCTGGAAACACTCGCCTCCGCGCGGGCAAGAGGCGCCACCCCGCTGGCGGAGATTGCGGGCCTGGGCGTGGCGCACGACGGGCATTCCTTCGGCATCCACCACCCGGAGGGCCGGGGACTGGCCTCCGCGATGAGTCAGGCGCTTCGCGACGCGGATGCCTCGCCCGAGGCCGTGGACTACATCGCCGCGGCCAGCAACTCCACGCAGTCGTTGGACAGGGCGGAAGTAGCCGCGCTGAAGACGGTGATGGGCGCCGCGGCGAGCACCGTTCCCCTCAGCAGCGTGAAGGGACTCATCGGCGAAGCCGAGTCCGCCAGCGACATGTTCAACCTGCTCGCCTGTGTCGGCGCGGTTCGGGGAGGCGGGTTGCCTGTCCAGGCCGGCACCGAGCAGCCGGAGTTCGAGCTCAATCTGGTGCGCCAGTCGAGGCCACACCGGCCCATCCGGACGGCCCTGGCGCACTCCTATTCGTTCGGGGGCAACGCCGGCGCGGCGTTGGTCCGGGCGCTCTAGCATCGAGGAACACAGACATGGCCAACTTGGAAGGGACGGCGGCAAGCACGGCGAACGAGGACGTGCTCCTGTCCCTGAATGACATCCGGCGCGACTACGTCCTGGGAGAAACACGGGTCGAAGCCTTGAAAGGCGTCTCCCTGCGCATCCACCGGGGAGAGTTCGTCGCCATCTGGGGCCCGTCGGGCAGCGGCAAGTCCAGCCTGATGAACATCCTGGGGCTGGTGGATGCGCCCACCTCGGGTGAGGTGTCGCTGGAAGGCACGCCCATCGCGAAGCTGACGGACAACGCGCTCTCCGACTTGCGCAGCCGCAAGGTCGGCTTCGTCTTCCAGAGCTTCAACCTCATCCCCGTGCTCAGCGCCCTGGAGAACGTCATGGTGCCGCTGCAGATTCAAGGCGTGGGCGCCGCCGAGGTACGCGAGCGCGCCAGTCAGGCCCTCAAGGACGTGGGCCTGGAGAATCAAGCCAACGCGCGCCCGGACAAGATGAGCGGCGGTCAGCGCCAGCGCGTGGCGATTGCCCGCGCGCTCGTCACGTCGCCGTCCATCGTCGTGGCGGATGAGCCCACGGCCAACCTGGACTCGGAGAACAGCTACATGGTGGTCAAGCTCATGCGTGAGCTCAACCGCTCCAAGCGCGTCACCTTCATCTTCACCACCCATGACCCGCGGCTCATGGACCTGGTCGACCGGAAACTCCTGCTCAAGGACGGCCTGCTCCAGGCGGACGAGGCTGTGCGATGAACTACTTCTCCATTGGCTTCCGCAACATCCTGAAGAATCACCGGCGCAGCCTCGTCACCCTCCTCTCCGTGGGCTTCGGCTTCGCATCCATCAGCCTCTTCGCGGGATACATCAAGTATGTGTACAGCGGGCTGGCCAAGCAGGCCATCCATGGGGAGCTGCTGGGGCACCTGACGGTGATGAAGCAAGGCCTGCGCACCCAAGGCCGCCTCCATCCGGCGCAATACATGTTCTCCAAGGAGGAGCTGGACCGGGTGATGCCCATCCTCCGGCAGTACCCTCACACGCGGCTGGTGACGCCGCGCATGTCTCTCAGCGGCATGGTGTCCAACGGCACCGCGTCCACCGTCTTCGTGGGCGAGGGCATGGTCCCCGAGGACGTCAAGAAGCTCCAGGGTGACTTCCAGCGCAAGCTGTCAGGTGACTTGAAGGCGGACAACCCCATCGGGGTGGCGACGGCGGAGGATCTGGGCAGGATTCTCAACCTGAAGCCCGGCGACTCGGCCGCGCTGCTGGTGAGCACGGTGACAGGTCAGGCCAATGCGCTAGACGTGGACATCGTGGACGACTTCAACACGGGCAACGTCGGCACCAACGACAAGTTCCTGTACCTGCCCTTCGACCTGGCGAAGTCCCTGTATGACTTCGACGGCGCCGAGCGGCTCATCGTGCTGCTGGATGACAAGGCCTTCACCGAGCAGGCGCGGACGGAGCTCACCGCGCAGCTCAAGCAAGCGGGCTTCGACGTGGAGCTCAAGACGTGGCTGGAACTGTCGAGCTTCTACTCACAGGTGAAGCGCCTGTTCGACATGATTTTCGCCTTCATCTTCAGCAACGTCTTCATCGTGGTGGTCATGAGCATCGTGAACTCCATGAGCATGACGGTGGTGGAGCGGACGCGGGAGATTGGAACGCTGCGCTCCATGGGGCTTCGCCGCTCGGGCATCCTGCGGCTCTTCACCACCGAGGCCTTCATGCTCGTGGTGCTGGGCTGCGCCGGAGGGTTGCTCTTCACGTTGCTGGTGCGGCTGGCCGTCAACAGCGCGGGCATCACCTACACCCCGCCCAACTCCTCCAACGTGGTCAGCCTCATGGTCGACCTCGACGTGCCCCGGATGGCGAGGACGTTCGTCATGCTCTCGCTGCTGGGCATCGCCGCGGCCTTCTTCCCGGCGCGTACCGCCGCGCGCAAGTGCATCACCGACTCGCTGGGCCATGTCTGACGGAAAGAGAGACATCACCATGAAACACATCCTGGCGCTCATCCTGGGACTGCTGCTCTTGCACACCGGCACGGCGCGGGCGGAGGAGCCAGACGCGGCGGAGATTCTCAAGGCCTCGGACCGCTCGCGGGGTGGCGGGCTTCCTGGCATCCGCTGGACGGTCCGCATCACTCCCGAAAGCGGCGTGGACAAGGAGCCCGAGCGGCTGCTCACCCTGAAGGCCAATGCCACCGCCAGCCTCGCGGAGACGCGAGAGCCCGTGCGCTTCAAGGGCTCCAAGCTGCTCCAGGTGGACCGGAACATGTGGATGAGCCGTCCCGGCCTCCGCAAGCCCATCCCCATCTCACCGAGGCAGAAGCTCTCCGGTCAGGCGTCTCAAGGCGACATCGCATCGACGAACTACGCCGTCGACTACCAGGGCAAGCTGCTGCGCGAAGAGGACGTCAACGGCGAGGCCAGCTACGTGCTGGAGTTGAAGGCCATCAACACGTTCTGCACCTATGACCGCATCACCTACTGGGTCTCCAAGGAGCGGCAGGTCGGTATCAAGGCGGAGTTCTTCTCCCTCTCCGGCAAGCTGCTGAAGTCCGCCACCTTCGAGTACGGCAACCAGCTCACCCACGAAGGCAAGACGTTCCCCTTCGTGAGCAAGATGACCATCCAGGACGCGCTCACGCCCGCCAGGACGATGCTGGAGTACGCCGACGTGCAGGTGACGGAGCTGGCGCGCGGGACGTTCGACGTCAACCGGCTTGGGAACTGAGGCGCATGCGCTCCAAGCGAATCGCTGTCTTCTCGCCAGCGGGCCTGCCGTTGTTCGTGGGCTTGCTGGCGGGAGGGCTGGGTACGAACGCGAAGGCCCAGGCATTCCAGGAGCTGCTGGAGCAGGGCTCCGCCGGCCTCCAGGTGCTGGCACTGGACAGTGAGCGAGGACTCCGTGAGAACAGCCTGCTCAATCCTGGCAACCGCATCGCCCGTCTTCCAGCAGGGCAGACGGAGGTGGAGGGCCGGCTTGATTTGAAGCTCGCCACGGACACCTTCGAGGTGAGCCTGAAGCCCCGGGCCCGCTTCGAGTGGCGGCGCTTCGGAGAGACGGGACCGGAGACGCGGCTCGACGCCTGGGTGAACCAGGGATTGGTGACGCTCTACCCGGTGCAGTCGCTCGCGGTGTCTCTGGGGAGGGACGTGCTCATGTGGGGGCCATCCAACTTCCGTTCGCCCAGCAATCCCATCTACTTCGAGAACGGCCGGAACAACCCCATGCGCGAGCTGCGCGGCGTGGACGTGGCCCAGGCCACCTGGTCCCCCACGCAGGCCCTGTCCCTGTCACTGCTGCACCAGTTCGGCGACGGACGCGGAGACTGGCAATGGGAGAAGGAGGACGGGTTCAAGGCCCTGTCGTTGCTGAAGGTGGACTACACGGCCGAGGCCTCCGTCGTGGGACTGAACGCCTCCAAGCGGTGGGCCCACGAACGCCCGCGCTTCGGTGCATTCGGGCAGACCACCGTCGGCGAGGCGCTGCTCCTCTACGCGGAAGGGGGCCTGCGGCAGGGGACCTCCGCGCTCTACCCCGAGCGGCTCCCCAACGCCGTGGGAGGCGCCTTCCTGCCGCGCCATGCCCGGGACCACCGGCTCATCTACTCCGCCCTCGCTGGCGGTGGCTACACGCTGGACTCCGGCCACACCGTCTACCTGGAGTACCTGAGCAACAATGAAGGCTACCGGTGGGCGGATGGCGCGCGGTACTTCGACATCGCCACCCGTGCATCCTCGGTCCTGACCCTCCCCTCTCCGGATGCCGCGCTCGCGGGCCAGACGCTGGGAGCGGCGCTCAACAACGGACTGCCGCTGCTGGGGCGGCACTACCTGTTCATGCAGGTGCAGAACAACCCCACCGACACCGGGCCGACCTGGCAGCTCCGCTATTCACTCAACCTGGTGGATGGCAGCGGACAGGCCTCCGCCTATGCGGAGTGGAATGTCTGGAGCCGCGTAGCGCTCTTCGCGCTGGGCGTCATTCACCACGGAGGCCCCCGCACCGAGTTCCACTCCCTGCTGAGCCAGTCAATTCTCGTGGGAGCCAGGGGCTACGTCCTGTAGGCGCGAAGGAAGCGCCATCGCGCTGCGCCAAAGCAGGAAGGCACTTGGGAGCTCGGGCCGCAATAGAACTCATACTCGACGTGAACTTTCTCATTCGTTCCGATACGCTGGGGAAATGATTGTCAGGGGCGAACAACTGACGGCGCTGGGGAGCGAGAGAGAGACGCAGTTCACCAGCGAGATGGTCACCCACCTGCGGTCACACTTCCCGAGGGAAGTCGATGGCCTCGGCGATGGTGAACTGCGCATCCACATCGAAGAGAGCCTGACCCGGGCACGCGGCTACGGCCTCACGAGCACGCAAGACACCATCCGCTTCCTGAACCTCTGCGCATCGTTCGGCTGGCACTTCGACCAGGAACCATCGCGCCCCTGGGTTGGCGAGTACCTGCATGACGCAGAGATTGCATTGCCCTCGGAGCGGCTGAGCCGGGTGTCGCGCCGGTGCCTGCGTGACCTCAAGACTGAATCGAACAACCGCAAGGCGCGGGCTGCGCTGGGCGGTGCCGCATGAGCGAGCCTTTCTGGGAATCAGATGCCCCTCCCGTTCAAGACCCCGCGGCGTTGTACTTCGCCGGTTCGGGTCGCCGGCCACCGCCTGAGCCCGCGGCGCCCGAGGCGGAGGACGACAAGCACGCGAGACTCGCCGCCGCCGAGCAGGTCGCGAGCCAGAGCCCGGCGAACGTGGCCCCCGGCAGCCTCACCGTTCCGTGTCCCCTGCGCGAAGCCCACACGATAGAAGTCCGCGTCATCGGCTCCGACGACGCCCCGTTGGAGAACGTCACCCTCGTGCTCGAGAAGAGCGAGTCCGAGGTGCTCATCGCGAAGACGGACGCTGATGGACTCGCGCGCTTCCGCGGCCTCGCGATGGGGAAGTACCAGCTCCACCCGCGTGAGCTCGACCACGAAGCCTGGGAGCTGGAGTCGTCCGAGAAGCTTCCCCCCGAGCGGGACCGCTGCGACACGAATGCCGCATGGCAGGCCCCGAGTGGGCCTGACACGAGGGAAGCCATCACCCACGTCGTGCAAGCCGGCGAGTGCATCTCGACCCTTGCCTACCGGCACGGACATCTGCCGGAGACACTCTGGAACGCGGAGGAGAACGCGGCGCTGAAGGAACTCCGTGGGGACAAGAACATCCTCAATCCCGGGGACTCCGTCGTAATTCCCGCGCCCCGCCGTGGGACGGAGGGCGTCGACGCTGGCAACGCCTACCTCCTCCGTGGGAAGGGGTTCACGGAGACGCTTCGCGTCCGGTTTCTCGACGCGGCGGGCCAGCCTCGCGTGAAGCTGCCCTACGTGGTTTCGCTGGAGAGCGACGTCAGGACCGAGGAGCGCGCTGGAGCGACGAACAGCGAAGGATTCCTCATCGAGCCCGCATCGGCGTCGGTCCATACCCTGAAGGTCACCTTCGGCTCCGGCTCCAAGCGAGAAACCTACGCGTTCCAAGTCGCCAGACTCGCGCCGCTGGACACCCTCGCTGGCGCCCAGGCGCGGCTGTGCCACCTGGGCTATAGCTGTGGCGAAGAGGATGGCGTCATGGGCCCGTGGACGCGACGAGCGCTCCGCGACTTCCAGCGCGACCATGACTTGCCGGTGACCTGTGAGCTCGACGACGCCACGAGGACACGGCTCCGCGCTGAGTACCTGGCCTGAGTGCCCCCCACGTTGACTGAGCAGCGCGGAGGCAGCCCATGGGGCGCCTCCGCGGCCCGGCCCATGAACAATCGCCCGCAGACGAGGAGACATCCCGCATGCCGACCGTGACAGGCATCACTCCCAACAACGTCACAGTTGATGGAGGTGAACGGGTAACGATTACCGGAACCCTGTTCACGGCGGGCTCGACCGTCACCTTCGGGGGGACTCCCGGAACGAACATGGTGTTCGTCTCCGCCACCCAAATCACGGTCATCGTGCCCGCCCGGGCGCTCCCAGGCACTGCGGTCGTCCAGGTCCGGAACGTCCATGGGGCACCGGCCACTTTCGTCGGCTTCCACTATCGCTGTGTCGTGAGCAGCATCACGCCAGCGGAGGGGCCTTCGTCCGGGGGGACTGACGTTGTCATCACCGGCAAGGGATTCCACGCCCAGATGGAGGTGGAGTTCGGCGGCGTCCTCGCGACCCACGTCGTCGTGGCGTCCGCGACTGAACTCCGGGCGCGGACGCCAGCCCACGCCGCAGGGAGTGGCGTTGCCGCCGCCGACTTCTGGAACCACGGCCGCGCCGCGGGGACGCGGGCCTCTTTCAGATACTGCACGCCCCTGGTGACAGGCGCGACGCCGAACAGCGCGCGGCCAGGAGGCGGCGAGGACATCGTCCTCCGTGGCAAGTTCTTCGACGCGGCGGCGACGGTCTCCTTCGGCGGTACGCCCTCACCGCACGTCGTTTTCCGCTCCAGTACGGAGTTGGTCGCGCAAACGCCAGCGCACGCCGTGGGGGCCGCCAACGTGGTGGTCACCAACGGTGACGGCGTCGCCGGCACGCTGACCCAGGGGCTCACCTTCATTGGCGCCGAGGTCACGAGCATCCAACCGGCCCGAGGTCCCTCCGTTGGGGGTACCGACGTCACCATCCGGGGCGCGCGCATCGCCGCCGGAGCCACGGTGTCGATCGGGGGCACGAACGTGGTCCCCACCATCCATCCCCCAGACTCCCTCACCGCGAGGACACCGGCGCACGCCGCGGGCGCCGTCGACATCGTCGTCCAGAATGGGGGAGAGGCCGCGAGCACGCTCGTCGGGGCCTTCACCTACATCGCGGCGCCTGCCATCACCCGCGTCGAACCACCCCTGGGGACAACGGCCGGAGGGACGGCCGTGACGGTGACGGGGACGGACTTCGCGGAGGGCGCGCGGGTCCTGATGGGCGGCCGCCCCGCGACCCAGGTCACCATCGTCTCTCCGACGACGCTGACCGCAACCACCCCGGCCCACGCCGCGGGCACCGTCGACATCGAGGTCCAGAACGCGGACGGCGCCCCCACCACGCTCGTGGGCGCGTTCACCTACACCCAGGTCCTCTCCATTGCGCCCGCACGCGGACTGCCCGCGGGAGGAACGGATGTGGTGATTCGTGGCCACGGGTTCGCCATGGGCGCGACGGTGAGCATCGGGGGGACGGCCGCGACCCACGTCAATCGCGTGTCCGACACCGAGCTTCGCGCGAGGACGGCGGCGCATGGCGCGGGCCTCGTCGATGTCGTGGTGACGAACCCCAACACACCGGCGATGACGCTCGCCAACGGGTTCACCTACGCCACCGTGACGAGCATTCTCCCCGCCGAAGGCCCCGTCGCTGGCAACACCGTGGTGGTGATACGCGGGGACGCCTTCGCGGACACCACCACGGTTGCGTTCGGAGGGACGCCCGCGGCCGCCGTCGCATTCCAATCCGCGCAGGAGCTCCACGCGACAACCGCCGCGGGAATCGCGGGCCCGGTTGACGTGGTGGTGACGCGGGCGGTGGGTGGCGCGGAGCAGGTCACCCACGGGTTCGCGTTTCGCGCCGCGCCCACCATCGCGAGCGTGGCTCCGCCGGCCGGCCCCGCCGCGGGAGGGACCTCCATCACGCTCACGGGGACCGGCTTCGTCGACGGCGCGACCGTCACCCTCAACGGCGTCAACGCGACCCACGTCCGGGTGCTGTCGCCGACGACGCTCACCGCGACGACCGCGGCCCAGCTCCATGGCACGGTCAATGTAATGGTGACCGTCCCCAGCGTGCCCAGCGGGACGCTCGTCAACGGCTTCACCTACCGTCAACTGCCCACGCTCGCCGCCATCACCCCCGCCCAAGGAACGCTCGAGGGTGGCAGGGCGGTCGACATCACCGGGGCCCGGTTCCTGGACGGAATCCAGGTGCGCATTGGCGGAGTGGCCTGCACGGATGTCGTCGTGGTCAACGCGGGTCTTCTCCGGGCGCGCGTCCCCGCGCACGTCGCCGGGGCGTGTGACGTCCAGGTCCAGAACCCGGGCGAACCGCTCAGCCTGCCCTTGGCGAATGCGTTCACCTACGTGGATGTCCCCACTGAGACGGGAGACAACGACGTCGTCTTCCTCATGGACGGAGAGGAGTACTTCGAGGAGTTCCGCCTCAACCTCGAAGCCGTGCGACAGGCGCCGCGACATGCGCTCACGTACGTTCGCCTCGCGTTCTGGATGATTGAAGCGTCAGTTACCATGGGCGACCGGGCCCACTTCCGGGTGCCCAATCACACCCTCCTCTCCTATATCGACCGGGTCATCCGCGCGGGGCACGACTTCGACATCATCGTCTGGCGCCCGGCGAAGGTGGAACGGGTGAGCGAGGGCAAGGGCGTCGCCGAAGTGAATGAGGCTTTCGCGCAGGCCGTGGCGGAAATCGACCGCGCCGCGGCCGCCGCGGGCCCGGGGGTGGGACGCGTCCGCGTCTTCCTGGAGACCTACGAAGGGGAAATCGGGGCCTCGAACCACCAGAAGATTGCCATCTTCTCCGTCGCGGGGCAGCGAACGGTGCTCCTCGGAGGCATCAACCTTTCTCCCTCCTACTTCGCGCCCAACGATCATTCGAACAATCAGACCTGGCACGACGCCGCCATCCGTCTTCGTGGCCCCGCGACGGATGACGTTGAAGCCGAGTGGATGCGCCGGTGGCGGCGGACCTCCCAAATCGAGGAGCGGTGGATCTGGAACAGCTTTGGAGGAGGCGGAGACATCCTGGCGCGAGGATTCGCATTCAACGCGAGTCAGACGGTTCGACAGGAAGCCATTCAGATTCAGGAGAACCGGACGCTTCAGGCCCCCCAGGCCGCCAACATCAACGTGAGCATCGCCTTGACGCGCTCAGAGGGAAAGACGCGCTATCGCAAGCTGCGCGACCTGCTTCTGGCGCGCATCGCGGCGGCGGATCAGTACATCTACCTGGAGAACTACCACTTCGCGGATCCAGAGATTGTTCGAGCCATCTACACGCGCCACGAAGTCCGCCGACAGGCCGGCCAGGAACTGCGCGTCATCGTCATGATGCCCACGGGTGGCGGTGCCCCCGGCTATATGACGCGTCGCTCGTGGCTCCAGATTGTCCTGCGACTCCGCAGACCGAATGGGACCCACTACTGCAGCCGCGTCTACTACATGGTGAACGGCGTCGAGCAGCACATCGACCGGGTCGACTGTGTCACGTGGACCGTGGTGGACACGTACCAGGCGAACAACCCGACGGCCTCGAGCTGGTTGGAGGCCGACACCCTCACGTTCCGGAGAAATGGAGGTGGGGGCATCGACACCGTGGTCAAGCTCGAAGACATCTCGCGCGTGGATTGCGCGCTCCATATCTACACGTGCATGAACGTCACCGCCAGGGCGCGTATCTACACGCACTCGAAGGTGGCGATCATCGACAACCGTTGGCTCATCGTGGGCTCCGCCAACTGGTCGTATCGCAGCATGCAATACGACGGGGAGATCTCCGCGTTCATCGACAATCCCGCGCTTGCCCAGAACACGCTCCAGCGGCTCCTCGGCCACTACGACACAGCCACCCCGCTCACCGTGAACAACATCGAGGCCGAGGCCTGCACCAACCTAGCGGGGGTATTGGGCACGAATCCCGTGAGGCAAGCCGCCATCATCAATCACTACGTCGTCCTTCCACTCGGGCACACCACCCAACCCAATTTCGGGCTTCCACGCGTCAGGCCCGGCCTGATGGAGGTCCCCAACTACACCTGGTATTGAGACAACTCACCGGCCGCCCAGCTTCTCCAGCATCTTCACCGCGTTGGCGTTCTTGGGGTCGAGTTCCAGCGATTTCTTGTAGCGCATGACGGCGGCATCCTTGCGGCCCGCCTCGGCGTAGGCCTCCCCGAGGCTGTCGTGGGCGTTGGCATCCTCGGGATAGAACGCCGCGTTGGCCTCGAACACCTTCACGGCGTCCGCGAGCTTCTTCTGGCGCAAGAACCCATAGCCAATCTCGTTGAGGATTCCCGGGGACAACTCGGCGTCGGTCGCCTGCCCCTGCTTGCGGTCCTTGAACCAGGCCAGGGCAGAGTCCACGCCCTGGAGCCTGACCAGCAGGTCCACCGTCGTGGAGGGGCTGTCCGGCCGGGCCTCCTCCATGCCCTTCCAGCCATACTCCGCCACCGCGCTGGCGAGCAGCCTGTCAAAGAGGCGCGAGCCGTCGTCCGAGTTCGTCATCACGGCGATTCCGCTCCCTGAATCCGCCAGGGCCATGAGGAAGGCGCGGTAGCCCGCGTTGGCGCCGCCGTGCCCGAACCAGGCCTTGCCCTCCTCGCGCGCGAAGCCAATGCCGAAGTTCGAGGACTGAGCGGTGAGCATCTGCCTCGCCATCGCCGGGGAGACAATCCGCCGGGACTTGCCGTTCCGGGCCTTGGAGACCTCCAGGGCGATGCGCGCCAGGTCGGAAGGCGTGGTCCACAGCCCCGCGGGGGCCATCTCCGGGTAGGTGTGCCACCGTCCCTCCACGCTCGTGCCACCTGAACGAGTCCCCACGGCGGCGCGGGCTTCCAGCGCCTTGGGGAGCGGCTGCTCGAAGGTGCTGTCCTTGAGGCCCAACTGGGCGAAGACCGCATCCTTCATGATGCGCGGGAAGGGCTGCTGGAGCTGGTCGACGAGCATCTGCTGGACGACGACCGTGCCACCACCGCTGTAGCGCGTCCGCGTCCCCGGCACGGTGTCGACTCTCACGGCGCCGCTGTTCGCCGGAGCGGCGCCATCCAGAATCTGCTGCGTCGTCGGAACGGCCGCTCCCTCCGCGTAACCCGCGAAGCCGTGCACCGTCGTGCCCGCGTTGTGCGCGAGCAACCGGCGGAGGGTGACCTTCTGCTCCTTCGTGAAGTCGTTCTCCGGCACCTTCCAGGAGACGAGCGTGTCGTTGATGTCCGCGTCGAGCGACCACTTGCGCTTCTCCGCGTGGCGCATGGCCGCGAGCGCCGTGACGGGCTTGCTGATGGAGGCCGCCTGGAAGAGCGTGTCGATGGCGACGGGCTCGCTGCCGCCGGACTGCTTCACGCCATAGGTCTTCGCCCAAACGAGCGCGCCCTTGTCGAAGACGGCGATGCTCAGCCCAGGCACCGAGTACAGCTCCATCCATTGCTGGAGCGTCAGGTGCCGGGGGGCCTCACCTGGAAGCACGACGGGAGCGAGCCCCGCCTCCACCCGCGCGATGCGTGCGGCCTCAGAGGGCCGCGCGAGCCACTCCGTAGTGGGACGTCGCGGGGCGGCGGCGGTGAGCAGCACGAGGGCGGCGAAGCTGGACAACGCCGTCGCGAGGATACGGGCAGGACGCAATGGGGACATGGCGTGAGCGCTACGAAGGAGTTCGCAGTTGATTGTGCCCGCGCGGACGATTTCTGGGTCGTTCCGGACCAGGCGGCCACGGCACGCTGCGTGTGCGCGAGGCGAGGCTACTGCTTCTGGAACTCCGGCGAGCCCAGCAACAACCCGGCGATGAGCGCGACGTCCACGGGGCGTGTCTCTCCCACGGCGCTGGCGGCCTCGGCGCGCTTCGACAGCGCGTCGAGGATGGTCGCTCGCGTCTCCTCCGACGGAGGCGCGCCCAGCAGCGCCTGGCCCAGCGCGTCCACCCAGGCGTGCTCGGTGGGGTCGGCCGGCGTGGCCAACGTCTTCAACGCCACCTTCGTCCCCGGCATCCGCCCGGACACCAGCTCCAGGCTGAAGTTGAGCCGGGCCACCAGGGAGCCGCTGTTCACCCACGGAGCCGCCCCTTCCGGAAAGCCCGTGGGCGCTGGGGCCCGGAAGAGCGGCTCGCCCATCTTCGCCAGGGACTGCACCAGCCGGGGGCGCACCGTCACCTCCGCTTCGGTGGCTCGCAGTGCGGACACCACGAACTCGAAGGGCGTCTTCACCTTCGCGGCCCGCGCCTCGGGTGCCCAGAACTCTGGTGACTGGAAGAGCGCGCGGTACACGGTGGGCAGGTCCCCGCCCGAGTCGAGGAACACCTTCGCCACCCGCTCCACCAGCGCCGGCGGCGGCGTGTCCGAGACGAAGCGCCGCGCCAGCTTGCTCGCGACATGGCGCGCGGTGGAGGGGTGCCGCGCCAGCAGGTCCAACACCTGCTCCCCACCCGCCACGCTCCGCCGTCCGGGGATGCGCTGTCCCAGCACCCACTTGTCGTCCGGGTCATGCGCCCGGCGACGGAAGTAGAACGCCGGCTCCTGGCGCGGCTTGCGGATGCTCCAGCCCGTGAAACAGCGGGCCACCTCGCGCACGTCCTGCTGCGTGTAGCCACCCTCCACGCCCAGCGTGTGCAACTCCAGCAGCTCACGCGCGTAGTTCTCGTTGAGGCCCGGCTTCGGCTCGGCGGGCTCCGGTGCGTCATCATCCTCTGACTGCGCTTCGCGTGACACGCGCTCCGGCATGCCGTCACGAACGCTGCGCCAGTTGTCCAGGTAGAAGAGCATCGCCGGATGGCGGGCCGTGGCGCCCAGCAGCTCCCGGAAGTTGCCGAAGACATGCGGGCGGATGGCATCGCGCTCGTAGGCCGTCACCATCCACCGCACCGCGCCTTTGTCCGAGGACACGTTGAAGTGGTTGAACCAGAAGTCCACCAGCACCTCTTCGAGCTGATTGGGACTCTCCACCGCCCGCAGCAGCTTCGCCGCGGATTGCTCCAGGCCGATGAGGGCGGGACGCTGAGGCTCACGCCCGTCCTTCAAGGCTTCCTCCCGCTGGCGCTTCGGCGGGTACTCCCGCCCCAGCTCCGCCATGGACATCGTCAACGTGGGCAGCGCTTGGAGCTTCGCCTCCAGACCGGCGGGCAGCGGCGCACCGGGACGAGAGAGCTGCGACGCCATCCATTCCTCCACGCCCTGGCGCCGCAGGTCCGCCAGCGACTGTCGCGAAGGTCCGAAGGCCATGCGTCGCAGGACGTGGACCGCACGTGCCTCGTCGAAGGCGGGTCCGGCCGACACAGGCTCGGACGCCACCACGGTCGTGGGGTGCGGCCCGCTCGCACATGAGAGCACGAAGGCCACCAGGAATCCGACAGACAGAAGTCGCATGACGATGGAGGAACCCCACACGGTACCTGAAGTTACGCGGTGAGCTGTGGGCTCGAAGTCAAATGACGCTTTCCTGGCGCAAAGGACTCCCGGGCCACTGCATCGTGACTTGCCGTAGGGCGCACGATGTCGTTCCACCGGGACCGGGCTGCCCGTCGGTGCCCCCGGAGAGCGCAATGCCCCCGTCCCCGCCTGCCCGAGCACGTCTCCTGCCGCTGTTGCTGGCATGCCTGTTGGCCAGCGCCTGCGGGCCGGTGGCCGATGACGAAGGGGGACGCCCCGGAAGCGAGGATCCACTCGAAGGGCCCTTCCATCCGGTGGTCGACCTGCGCGCGGATGTGAATCGCAATGGCATCGTCGAGCTCGACAACCCCACGGAGGACGAGGACGAGGACACTTGGACGGCGGAGCGCGGCGCCATCTTCCTGGCCAACCTGGACGACGACGAGGACGCCTGCCCCTTCTCCATGGACCCCCACCGCATCAGCGATGACGCGCTGACGCAGTGCCATGACGCCATGGACGCGGTGGTGAATGGCGAGTCGGACCTGGAGGACCTGGCCCGGCTGCGCACGGTGCCCTGGCCCGAGGCGCCCGCGGGCACGGTGGGCTCCGTCATCGTGTCCGGGGCCGCGGGCAAGAAGGTGCGCCTGTTCAAGCGCGTGCGGGGCAACTTCATCTCGGGCGGCTTTCCCGACACGGTGTTCCTGTCGACCGCCGAGATACGGCGCGGCGTGGTGCTCGCCATCGAGGGGCGCGACATCGTTCGCGACCCCGAGGAGTGGGATGGCTTCGCGGACGTGGTGCTCACCATCGGCCGGAACAATCCGCACGACCCGGTGTTCACCGACACCGTCCGCATGCGCGTGGCGCCCGTGGTGCTCTTCCACCACATGACGCCCGCCTGGAACGTCTTCGTCTCCAAGCCCGCCGCCAGCATCGAGGCCAACCAGTTCCGGCAGGCGCTGGGCGGCGTGCTCGCGGACTCAGGAGAGCGGATGGTCTACTCCGAGTTCGCTGTGGATGATTTGTGGGCGCAGGATTACTTCGAGCCCGCGTACATGTCGATGCCTGCGCCGGAGGGCCGCCAGCACGTCATGAAGGTCAACTACCGCGCGCCGCACGTCTACAACACCGACGCGAACGCGCCCCTGCGCGCGGCCGGCCGCATCGCGTTCTGGCTTCGCGGCCCCGACAATGCCGCCATCCAGCAGTACCAGCAGGGCATGTCCATGGCCTCCCAGACGCTGAACTCCTTCGGCAATACGGAGGTCATCCCGCCTCACGAGAAGGACGGTGTCGCGTATCCCCTGGGCCGGCTGTTCCGGGGCCGGGGGCCGGACTCTCGGCCGGACTATCAGCCCGACCCCAGCTTCACGAAGATGCTGGAGGCGCAGGCCGTGCAGCCTCCCATCTACGTGGACACCTCGTGGCTGTTCGTGGACCACGTGGATGAGACGTTCACCTTCCTGCCCGCCCCCACGCCTCGGGGCTGGATTGCCCTGGTGGCCGACCCGGCGCTCGCGCGGCGGAGGCTCCAGGACGCGCAGGCCCAGGGGCACGGAGACGCGAAGCTCTTCGCCGGCCTGTCCTGGGCGTACTCCATTCCCGCGGAGGCAAGCATCGCCGAGGTGCTCGACAACCCCGGACTGATGGACGCCAGCGCCGTGGCGGGACTGGAAATCGACACGCAGCTCTCCATCCTCCGCGAGGAGACGGGCCTCACGGACGCCGACATCATCCGCGTGCCCTTCCTCTTCCAGAACGCGTCAGACGGCGTGACGGCGTATCAGCCCGCCACGCTGAACCTGCTGTCGTTGACGCCCACGCAGGTCATCGCGCCAGACCCGCATGGACCGCTCATCGATGGGAAGGACCCGTTCAAGACGCGGTTCGAGGAGGCGCTCGGGGCCCATGGCATCCACGTGCACTGGGTGGATGCGTGGGCGCCGTTCCACATCGCCCAGGGCCAGCTCCACTGCGCCACCCAGAGCGCGCGACAGGTGCCCGACGTGAAGTGGTGGGAGGGTGGACGATGAGACGCGCGCTGCTTCGCGGCATCAGCGCCGCCTTCATGCTGGTCTCCTTGAGCGCGGGTGGGACACAGACGCCCCGCCCGGGTGATGACTGGAAGGCCGGCTTGAAAGCGAACATCTCCCGGGCCCGCCAGGAGAATCCAGCGGCGTTCATCCGGTTCGACACGGCCGCCGCCCAGGTGGACGCGCTGGACGCGAAGAAGCGGGGCACGCTGGCCGCGGTGTCACCGGGGCTTCGTGCGCTGGGGCCGGAGGCGCTGTGGCCCATGGTGGAGCGGCTTGCCTTCCCACCTCAGGAGACGCCGCGGCTCCCCTCGCGTGAGTCCGCGCGGCTGGCCTTCAAGGTGGGCCTGGTGGAGGCCACGGGGGCGCTGCGTGACCTCCGCCTGGCCCCCTTGTGGAAGAGCCTTCTCGAAAGTCCGGACACCCAGCCCCAGGTCCTTCGCGCGGTCGCGGGAGCGCTGGCGCGGCTGGAGACATTGGACGCGGCGAACACGCTCATCGCCGCGTCGAAGCAGAAGGACGCCCGGGGCGAGGCCGCGATGGAGGCCCTGGGCCTGTGCCGGCGGCTCGTGGCGACACGGGCGTTGGCGGATGCACTGGACGCCCGACCGGAACGCGACGTCATGCGACGGCTGGCCAAGGCCCTGGGGGATGCCGGGTCCGCGTGGGCATGGAAGACGTCCGGCGTGAAGGCGCGCTCGGAGGAAGGCGCCATCCGTCGCGTGGCGGCCGAAGCGCTGGTGCGGGCGTACCTGGACACGGACGGTGACGTGCGACGCGCCGTCTCCAACGCCCTGCTGCGCGTGGATGCGCCCCAGACGCCCACGCTCATCGACGCGGCCCGGCTGAGCGCCCCGCCCGCCCAACTGGCGGCGCTGGACGCCCTGGCTGAACGGCTGCGCCACAACCCGCTGCGCTGACGTCAGGCCGCTTCGATTTCCATCCGGTACCCCACACCGCGCACCGTCTGGATGGCGAAGCGGGACGTGCTGTTCCAGCCCAGCTTCTTCTTCAGGCTGGAGACGAAGTTGTCCACGGTGTGCGGGTCCACGACGACGTCCCGGCCCCACACCGCGTCCAGGATTTCGTCGCGGCGCAGCACGCGCTCGCGCTCGCGCACCAGGAACGCGAGCAGGTCGAACTCCGTCCGCGTCAGCTCCACCGATGCGCCCGCCGGCGTCTCCACCTTCCGGCGGTCCAGGTCCATCCGATAGCCCGCGAAGCGCAGACCCTTCACCGGCGCCGCGCCGGAGCGGCGCACCAACGCGCCCACGCGCGCCAGCAGCTCGCGCAGCCGGTAGGGCTTGCCCAGGTAGTCCTGCGCGCCTGACTCGAAGCCCCGCACCACGTCATCCTCCAGGGTGCGCGCGGTGAGCATCAGGACGGGCGTCGCCACGCCTTCTTCGCGCAGCGCGCGGCACAGCGTGTAGCCGTCACCGTCCGGCAGCATGACGTCCAGCAGGATGAGCTGGAAGTCGCGCCGGCCCAGGTGCTCGCGCGCCTCCCGCACGCAGGTGGCTTCCTCCACCGCGTAGCCGCCCTGGTTCTCCAGGTTGTCGCGCAGCGCGAGCCGCAGGTTGGTGTCGTCCTCCACCAGGAGGAGCGCCGGAACGGATGAGGTCATGTCGTCACCGTATGAGGAAAGCGAAGCTCGAAGGTGGTGCCTTCCGGGCTGGAGGCCGCCACGCGCAGGGTGCCGCCGTGCACGCGCATGATGCGGCGGCACAGGGCCAGTCCCAGGCCACTGCCGGGTGCATCATGTCCCTGGCCCGGCAGACGCACGAACTCCTCGAAGGCGCGCTCCCACTGTGCCTGGGGGATGCCCACGCCGTTGTCGGAGAAGCGCACGCGGCCATCTGACAGCGCCTCGATGCGCAGGCGCACCGGGCTGCGGGTGTTGTAGGCACAGGCGTTGCGCGCCAGGTTTGAGAGCAGCAGGCGCAGGAGCTGTCCGTCCGCGCGCAGGGAGAATTCCCCCACGTCCGCCTCCAGTTCCACGGGGACCTTGGACCAGAACTCCAGGTCCTTGCGCAACTGCGCCACCAGCTCGTCCAGGCGCACCGGCGCCAGCTTTGGCACCCAGCGCCCCTTGTCGATGCGGTTGAAGGACAGCAGGTTCTCCACCAGGAAGCCCAGGCCGTCCGCTTCCCGGACGATGCGCGCCGGGTAGTCGCGCGCGTCCGTGCCCTCCGCCAGCCGCCACTCCAGCGTCTCCGCCAGCAGCCGGATGGAGGTCAGTGGCGTGCGCAGCTCGTGTGACACGGTGGCCACGAAGTCGCTCTTCAGTTCCAGGAAGCGCAACTTGCGGTGCTGGGCCACGAAGGCCAGCGCGGCGATGCCCAGCGCCAGCACCGCGCACGCGGCCACCATGCCCGTCTTCAGCCGGTAGCGTCGCTCCAGCGCCCCTTGGGCCCGCGCCCACTCCGGCGTGTCCACCGACAGCGGCAGGTCGGCCAACGACAAAATCTCCGCGTCCGCGAGCAGCCGCACCTGTCCGTCCGCTTCCAGCAACCCACGCTCGCGCATTTCCCGTGTCAGCGACTGGAGCAGCGCGCCCGAGTCCACGGCCACGCCCCGCACGTGATTGCCGCCGCGCGGCTCCAGGTACCACCCCGCTCGCACCAGCGCGGGGCCCGGAAGCGTCCTGGGCAATGGCAGCGGTTCGGACGCGAGCTCGGCGGCGCGGGCCTCGAAGTCCGCCGCCGGCACGCCGGCCTTCGTGGAGAGCGCCACGATGCGCTCGCGCAGGAAGTCGAAGTCCTCCTTCGTGAAGCGCGCGCGGCGCAGCAGGAGCAGCCGCTGCAATCCATCCAGGCGGCTGCTGCGCCCGTCCGCCAGGCCGTCACGCACCAGCGCGTGCATCAACTGGGGAACAGGGTCGCCCCGCTCCGCCAGCGACTCCAACACCACCAGGAAGCCCGGCACATCGCGCGTGGAGGCCAGCACGTACTGCGAGCGGTGTTGGAGCAGCGCCATCAGCGCCACGGTGGACGCACGGCGGTCGCCGCGTGACAGCGCCCGGTCCACCTCGCGAATCAGCGCGAGCCGCTCCGCCCACGGGTCCTCCGCCTCGTCCGCCCGCTCCGTGCCGGCGCGCAGGCCCGCGTAGCGCTCTTTCGCGGGCGTGTCTTCGCCGGTGTCGTGGAGGGCCAGCCGGGGCAGCAACTGCGTGCCCCGCTCTCTCAGGTAGAGCCCCGTCGCGGGGGCGAGCGGATCCAGCGCGGCGGCCTCCAGCGCGGGGCGCGCCGCTTCCAGGCGGTCTCTCAGGGACTGCGCCAGGGAGGCACGCGCGTACTGCTCCAGGGCCTCCCGGCGGGAATCGAGCGAGGCCTGCGCGTCATCCCGCTCGGTGGCGAAGATGCGCTGGAGCGAGCCCAGGCCCCAGGCCAGCCCGGCGAAGCCCAGCAGGAGCGCGATGAGGGTGGGCAGCAACCGGCGGAGCATCGGAGCGGCTCAGTTGCCCAGAGAGGGCACGTCGTCGAAGTCCGAGCTTCCGCCGGGCATGAGACGCTCGAAGCGCTCCTTGCGCGTGTCTAGCGACTGGGCCTTGCGGATGAGCGCCCCCAACTGCGCCACGTCCTTTCGGGCTCGCAGCGGCTCGCCGATGCCTTCCCACAGCGTCAGCAGCCGGGGCCAGTCCAGGGCGCGCGTCCAGAAGGAGCCTCGCAACTTCTCCGCGAACGCGGAGGCCACGTAGGCCAGGCGCGAGGATGGGGCGGCGCGGGCATAGTCGGAGCGCAACGTGCTGGAGGGCATCATCATCTGCACGCGGCGCCAGTTGCTCGAGTTGCCCTGCTCGTAGCGCACCCGGAGCATCCCGAAGGCGATGGAGGGCCCGTGCACCTTCACCTCGTGGATGGCGGTGACGGATTGGCCGGCGGCCAGTGGAAACAGCTCCGTCTCGTCGCCTGGGTCGGGCGGCTCCGGGTTCGGAGACAGGTACTCGTAGCCCAGCAGCCGGTAGCGGGCGATGGCCTTCCGGTTGAACTCCACCTGGACGCCGACCTCGCGCACCGGCTCGCGGGCCTTCACGGTGATTCGCACCACGTGATAGCCCTTGCGGCTGGGCGAAGGGAAACCCTCGACGTAGAGCAAGAAGGGGCCGTACGGCTCGCCTTCGTCCCCGGTGCCGAAGCTGTTGATGAAGGCCTCCGTCCGCACCGCGCCTTCCGCGGGGAAGACGTCACGAGACAGGTAGTCGCGTGCCACCGCGTAGGCGCTGGTGTCCACGGCCACGGGGAACTCCGAGACGCGCGACTCCTCCGTGTCGATGGTGGGGTTCACCCCAAAGCCCCGCGTCTCGACGCCGGAGCCCGGCTTCCCCAGCGACGCGCGATAGACGGTCTGCCACGCCCCATCCGGCACGAGCACGGGCAGGTGCTGCAACGTCCAGGCGGGTGCCCGCTCCCGGTCATCATCCACCGGCGCGGGGGCCAGCACGGAGGGGCGCGTCAGCAACGCCGCGGCGAGCGCCACGTCCACGCGGGGCTCATGGCCGGCCTTCACCGTGATGTCCGTCCGGATGAGCGCCTGGAAGGACTCCTTCTCGAAGCGGAGTGAGTAGACGCCATCCTCCAGTTGGGGAAAGCGGAAGCCGCCCTGCGCGTCCGTCACCGTGGAGCGGGGCTCCGGCAGCGCGGGTGAGGTCGCGGTGACGCGCACCTCCGGGATGGGGCTTTTGTCGCTGGCACGCACGACGGTGCCGGAGAGTCCCCCGGCCGCCAGCGCAGGCGCGGACAGCAGCAGGAGGACGACACAGAGGGCATTGCAGAGGGTGGGCTTCATCGTGGGTGCCATCCCGGGCCACGCACGCCGTGACCACCCTGGGGAGGTGCCTGCAGCGTGCCGCAGGCGGGCCCTCCGTTCATCATGGTTTCATCATGTCATGGCGGGGAGAAGGGCACGTCCAGCACGGGGCGCTTCTTCGCGTCCGGCAGGTCGTAGTGCCACCACTCCATGCGGTTGCGCTTGAAGCCCACGCCTTCCATGGCCTCGCGCAGGATTTCGCGGTGCTTGCGCGACGCCTCGGTGCCGCCCTCGTACCCATGGTGCGCGGCGCGTGTGAAGGTGTCGAAGGGGGTGGGCATCTCCACCTCCTGGCCCTCCAGCGTCGTCAGCGTGAGGTCCACCGCCCCGCCCCGGTTGTGGTTGGAGCCGGTGCGCGGGTTGGCGACGTAGCCGGGCACCGGCATGATTTCCCACATCTGGTACTGCACCGCGCGCGGCCGGTAGCAGTCGTACACCTTCAGCCGATAGCCCCGGGCGCGCAGCACGTCCGCGGCCTTCTTCAGGCGCTCGGCAGACTCGGGCAGCAGCAGGCAGCGCGCCGTGTCCGGGTACACCTTCCGCTTCAAGAAGTTGTCCGCCGTCGCGTAGCGCAGGTCCACGACCAGGTCCGGCACCACCGTGGTGGCGTCCACCAGGGAGGCCGCGGCCTTCGGCGTCGCGGTGGCCTTCGGCGTTCCCGCGTCGTTGGCCAGCGCGGGCCCGGACGACAGGCCCAGCGCCACCACCACGCCCCAGCCGAGGCGCGGCGTCACGCGGACTCCGTGTAGCGCGTGGGGTCCGGCACGCCGGCTTCCTCGAAGCCCTTCTTGCGCAGCACGCAGCTGTCACAGCGCCCGCAGGCGCGGCCCTGCGCGTCCGGGTCGTAGCAGGAGTGCGTCAGGCCGTAGTCCACGCCCAGCTTCACGCCTTCACGGATGATGTCCGCCTTCGACAGGCCGGACAGCGGCGCGTGCACGGTGAAGCGCGCGCCCTCCACGCCCGCCTTGGTGGCCAGGTTGGCCATCGATTCGAAGGAGCGGATGAACTCCGGGCGGCAGTCCGGATAGCCGCTGTAGTCCACCGCGTTGACGCCGATGTAGATGTCCGTGCTGCCCACCACCTCCGCCAGCCCCAGCGCCAGCGAGAGGAACAGCGCGTTGCGCGCCGGCACGTACGTCACGGGGATGCCGTGGCTCATCTCATCCGAAGGCCGGTCCTTGGGCACCTCGATGTCCGCCGTCAGCGCGGAGCCGCCCACCTGCCGCAGGTCGATGGACACCACCCGGAAGTCCGTCACGCCCATGGCGGCGGCGACCTTCTTCGCCTGCTCCAGCTCCACGACGTGCCGCTGTCCGTAGGCGACCGCCAGACAGACGGGCTCGAAGCCCTTCGCCTTGGCCATGGCCAGGCACGTCGTCGAATCCAGGCCGCCCGAAATCAACACCACCGCGCGCTTCACCATCAATCCCTCCGCTCTCCCTGCACGGTGTACACCGTGGTGCAGGTGGACGGCTGGCAATTGCAGTTGCGGGTCCCCGGCAAGAAGATGTCCGTGAGGGAGCCGCACGCCAGCGACACGTCGTAACCGTTCTCCGTAGGACCCGGCACCGAGCCGTCGGGGATGCCGCCGTCGAACTGGCGGCAGTCGCGGCTGAGGCTGCGCGCCTGGCTGTCGCTGAAGAGTGTCACCCGCAGCGTCTCCTCGATGGAGGAGTCCTCGCAGCCCGTGCCACAGGACGCGCGGGGCGCGACGGCCTTCAGCGTGGACGTGGCCACCTGCCCTTCATAGCCCGCGTCACGCGAGTAGCCCTGCACGGTGAAGAAGCCCGTGCCCGCGTCCGTGTCGCGCGAGAAGGTGCCCTCGAAGAGGAACACACCGGCGTCGTTGAGTTGCGCGAAGTCCGGCACCGAGGCGTCGCACGTGGTGCGCGCGGCATCCAGCCGGGCCTCGAAGCGAAACGAACCGAGCACCTGGTCACCCGGGTACACCGGTTCGGAATAGCAGGCCATCGCCACGGCGACGGCCGTGACGGGCAGGGCGGCGAGAGCAAGGCGCTTCACGTGCATGGCGGCGTCACGCTACACGGCTAGACGCCGTCCAGCACGCAAAGGGCCAGCGCCCGGAAGGTGTCGCCGCGGGCAAGCACGGCGCCTACATCCACCTGCGCCGGGTCCCCTCCGCGCACCTCCGCGTCCAGCAGCGCCAGGACGCGCCCCGCCGCCAGCGAGGCCGGCACGGCGCGGAAGGCCGCCACCGCCGCCGCTTCCATGGCCGGCACCGGACCGGGACGGGCCAGCTTGACGCCGTCCTCACCCAGCGCCAGCGCCAGCGCGCACAGGTAACTCAGCTCGGAGGCGCCGAAGCAGGACAGCGCGCCCGCGCCCAGCACCAGCACGTCGCCGCTGGCCAGGTACGCCTCCACCCCGCCCACCGGGTCCACCACGAGTCGCAGCGAGCCCGCGCCCAGCGAGGCCAGGACGGGACGAAGCGCCGCGGCGAGCCGGGGCAGGCGCTCGGCCGTCACCGGCACCGCGCCGGCGGGTACCGGGTGCTCGAAGCCCGAGGGCACCGGCAGCGTGGACACCGGGGCCTGAGGCGCCGCCGCGTCGCTGGAGGACAGGGCCGCGCCCACGCCGTCCGCGCGCTGCGAGTCCTCCGTCCGGCCCAGCGCCCGCAGGGCCTCCGCGTAGAGCGTCCACCCATCCACGTCCAGCGGGTGCTCCCGGAGCAGGTGCGGCCAGATGCGGACGGCCAGGGACACGCCCTCGGGCACCGTGGAGAGGTGCTCGGCGGCCATGCGGGTGACTTCAGGGGACAGCTCGCCGGCATCGAAGAGGCGCGCGGCGAGCCGGGCTCCGGGCGACACCAACTGCGCGTCCAGGTAGCCGCGGAGAATGGCCTCCAGCACCGCGGGCTCGTCGGTGAGCCGCTCGCGCAGGCGCAGGGCCTCGCCGGTGAGGCCGCGCTCCTCCGCCAACCTCGCACGGCGGGCCAGCCGTTCGTCCGTCTCCGGCAGCCGCTCGAGCTGCGCGGCCGCGTCCGCCACCATGCCCAGGGCCTCGTAGGCGTCCGCCAGCCGCTCGCGGTAGGTGTTGCCGGACTCCGCGCCCGCGGCCTGCTCCACCCGCTCCACCAGCGACACGAAGACAGCGGGCTCCTCGCCCAGGTCCACCAGCGACAACAGGTGCCGCAGGGAATGGAGCTGCGCGGGGTCGTCCTTCAGGGCCTGTTCGAAGGCCTCGCGCGCCTCGGGCAGTTGCTCCAGCGGACTGAGCAGCAACTCGCCGCGCTCCAGGTGCAGGACGGCGCGAGCCACCGCGTCCGACTCTTCGCCTGCCAGCTGCGACAGCGTGCGCACGCAGGCCTCGTAGCGGCCCAGCTCCAGCTCCAGCGCGTAACGCTCGCGCAAGAGCGCCTTGCGCCGCGAGGGCCAGCCGTCCGCCGCCATGGCCAGCGCTTCCACGCGCACCGTGCCCGGCTGCGCATGCACTTGCGTCAGCACCGCCTCCGCCAGCACCTCCGGGAGCTTCTCCAGGGTGGGCAGCAACAGCGTCAGACGGGCCGCGAAGCCCGGCTCGGGCGCCAGCTCTTCCAGCGCGCGCAGGCGAGGCAGCACCGAGGCCGCCGCCGAGCGGAGCACCTCATCGCGCAGCGCCACCGCGAACGCGGCGTCACGCGCGGCGGACAGGCCCGCGAGCTCCAGCAACCCTTCCGCGTCGCCTTCCGCGCGCAAGCCATCCGCCAGGGCCGAGGCATGCGCGGGGTCCGCGTCCGCCAGCGCGGCCAGGGCCCACAGCGCCTCGCGCGTGCGCGCCGTGTCGCCCGCCTGCGCGGCCATGGCCAGCGCGTCGGTCAGGTCGCCCGAGGCCATGGCGGGCGCGAAGCCCACTTCCAGCGCGCGAGCGAAGGCCCCCAGCCGGCCGAAGCGCTCGGCCAGCTCCGAGGGCGCGAGCATGTCCGATGCCTCGGTGGCGATGCGCTCGAACACCTCCAGCGCCTCACCGTGCTCTCCCGCCTTCTCCCAGAGGCCCGCGGCCTCCAGCAGCAGCGGGGGGCGCTCCTCCGGCGCCGCCAGCCGCGCGGCCTGAAGCAGCGCCCGCGCCGCGCGGGGCGCCTCGCCCGACGCGCGGTACAGGTGGGCCACCCGCAGGGCGGCGTCGACGTCCGGCTCCACCGACGCGGCGTCCTTCGCCGCCTTCAGCGCCTCCGGCAATTGTCCGGCGGCCTCGAAGCCCCGCGCGGCCGCCATCAGCAGCACCTGCCGCTCGCGGCCCGAGGCCAGCTCCGCGCGCGCCACCTGCACCTCGGCGCGACGGGCGGGGGCGTCCTTCAGCAGCGGCTCGAGGGATTCCAGCGCGTCCGCGTAACCCGCGCCCGAGGCGCCACGCGCGGCCACTTCCTCCAGTGCCTCGCGCGCCACGTCCACGCGGCCCGCGTCACGCGCGAGCGCGGCCAGCTCCAGCCGCAGCACCGCGGACTCGTCGGCGTCCTCGACGCGCGGCACCAGCCGCTCCAGCGCCTCCAGCAGCCGCGTGGAGTCGCCCCGCTGACGCAGGCCCATCACCAGTGCCTGGAGCGCGGTGAGGTCCTCCGGCGCGGCCTCCGCAGCGCGCTGGGTCAGCGTCCACGCCGCGTCTTCATCCGCCAGCGAGCTGGAGGCCACCGACGCGGCGGCCAACAGCAGCTCCGCGGCGCGACGGCCACCCGCCGCCTCCGCGCCCGAGGCGTACACGTCCAGCAGGTCGCCATGACGTCCCAGGGCGTGCAGCCCCGCCACGGCCCGGTCGATGACGGACGCATCCGCGGGACGCAGGCGCGCCAGCGGCAACAGCGCGTCGATGGCGTCCTTCGGGTCGTCGAAGAGGTCCGCCGCGCGGCGGTAGAGCACCTCGGCGGTGGCGGCGTCCTCCGCATGGCGCGCCAGTTGGAGCGACGCCCGGTAGAGGCCCGGCGCGTTGCCCGTGCGCGAGTGCACCTCGGCCAGGAGCGACAGCGCCTCTCGGCCGCGCTCGCCTTCCGGCTCCAGCGCCACCACGGACTCGAAGGCATCCGCCGCGTCGTGGAACGCGCCCGCGCCGAGCGAGGCATGGCCCAACCGCAGCCAGGTCCGCGTGCGCACCGGCACCGGCAGCGCGTCCCCGCCCACGTCCAGCAGGCGGCGGTCGTAGGGGCGCGCGGCGACGGGGCCTCCACCCTTCGCGGCCAGCTCGGCGCGCGCGGACAGGGCGTCGACGTCGTCCCCCGCCAGGGAGAGGTATTCGTCGAAGGCCTCCGCGGCCAGCAGCGCCTCGCCCGCGTCCAGCAGTCGGGATGCGCGCTCGCGCAGCAGCGGCAGGGCCTCCGACGTGGACAGGGCCGCGGCGCGCTGGGACAGCAGGTCCGCCAGCCTGCGCACGTCACCGGCCGCGCGCTCACGCACGCGCTCGAAGGCCTCCGCGCTCGCGGGGCTCAGCTCGAAGGCCTGGTCCTCGCACAGCAGCGCCCGCTCGCGGGCACCGGCCGCGCGGAAGGCACGGGCGGCGGACAGGTAGCTCTCCGCGGCGCCCGCGGCTTCCTGGCGCTGCGCCCTGCGCAGCATCAGCTCGGCGAGTGCCTGATGGTCCTCGGCCTCCTCCAGGAAGGCGAGGTGCCGAGCGAAGACGGGCTCGCGGAACGGGTCCGCCTCCAGCAGCACCGCGTCGAACTCCGCGGCGTCCGCGTGGCGCTTCACCTCGTGCAGCAGCTCCGCCGCCTGCGCGGTGAGCTCCAGGTCGTCCGGGCGCGCGCCACGCGCCGCGATGAAGGCCGCGGCGGCGGACTCCGGGCGCCCTGCCCGGTCGCGGTACAGCACGGCGGCGCGCAGGAACAGCTCCGCGCGACGGGCCGCGTCGGGCTCGCCTTCCGCGCACTCCTCGTACCAGGCCGCCAGCTCCGCCAGCCGGCCGTCGCTCTCCAGGAGCTTCTCCAGCAGGCCCTCGGCCTCCGTCAGCGCCCGGTCCTTGCGCAGCGCCGAGCGCAGCAACTCCTCGGCCTTCGCCACGTCTGACAGCACGCCCAGGTTCAGCCGCGCCAGCCGCAGCAACACGGCCGCGGCCTCGCCCGCGTCATCCAGCAGCGGCAGCGCGCGCTCCAGCCAACGCGCCTCGGCCTCCGCGTCGTCGCGACGCTCGGCCAGCGCCGCGCCCAGCTTCGCCGTGCCCAGGTCCACGGCCAGGGCAAAGGCGCGCTCCAGCGCGACCTCGGCGCCGGCGGGGTCCAGCTTCACGTCGCGCAGCAGCTTCGCCCGGTAGCGTTCGCACGCCGCGGCCTCGGACTGTTGCCCCCGCGCCTCCAGCAAGTCGCGCGCATCCGCCAGCGCCCGCAGTGCGTCGTCCGCGCGGCCCAGGTCGACCGCGAGCCGGGCCTCTTCCTGATAGGCCTCGAGCGCCGCGTCCGGGTCCCCTGCCTCGAGGCTGAGGGTGGCCACCTGGCGCAGCTCGGTGAGCAGCTCCACGGTGCGGCCGGTCTCCCGGTGCAGCGCCGCCAACCGGCGACGCAGCGGCAGCGGCTCCGACGCCAGCGACGCGGCGCGCGCCAGCAGCGAGGCCGCCACACCCGCGTCCGCGAGCACCTCGCGGGCCCGCGCCGACAGCTCGACGAGCCGCTGCACGGTGTCCTCGGACGGAGCCAATGCGTGCGCGTGGGTGACGCGCACCTCGAAGGCGCCGCGCGGGTCCTCCTTCTCCAGCAGCGCGGCCAGACGCATGACGGCGGCCTCGCACAGGGGCCGCTCCACGAGCAGCTTCCGGTACGCGGCCACCGCGCGCTTCGTCTCTCCGGTCTGCTCGGCCAGCTCCGCCAGGCGCAGCCATGCGGACTCCGCGGCCTCCGGAGCGCTCCGGAAATCCGCGGCGGCGGCGAGTGCGTCTTGCAGCGGCAGCGCCTCGATGACGGCGCCGCGCAGGTAGAGCAACTCCGCCAGCGACGCCAGCTCCGGCCCCTGCGCGGGGACCAGCGCGTGGGCCTTGCGCGCCAGCTTCAGCGCCTTGTCCAGGTCGTGTGCGCCGCGCGCGTAACCCGCGCCCTCACGCAGCAGCAGCGCCGCGTCGTGCGCGGTGGCGTTCTCCGCCGCGGTCTCCAGCAGCGCCGCGGCCTCACGCAGCTCCCCACGCTCCGCCACCAGCGAGACGAGGCGACGGCGAACGGCGGCGTCAGACGGGGACAGGCGCAGCGCCTGCCGCAGCGCGGCCTCCGCGGGCACCGGCTGCGACAGCCGGTCCAGGTAGAGGCTGGCCAGCTCGGCGTACATCGCGGCCGCCTCGGCGGGCGCGACGTGGGGGGCCTCGGTGGCGAGCAGCTCGGCCAGCGCGGCCCAGTCCTCCCGGGTCCGCAGCACGCGCTGGAGCGCGGCGGTGGCCTGCGCGTGCCGCGGGGCCAGCGCGAGCGCTGCCTCCAGGCTCTGCCCCGCGTCCTCCATGCGGCCGCTGGACTCCAGCAGCGCGGCGCGCGCCAGCAGTGCCTCCACGCGACGAGGCGCGGGTCCCTGGAGGGCCGCCTCGGCGAGCGCGGCGGCCTCGTCCTCCGGCTGACCATCACGGCGCGCCAGCTCGGCGAGGGAGAAGAAGGCGTCACACCGCTCCGCCGCGGACAGCTCCAGTCCGATGGCCGCGCCCAGGGCCTCGCGCGCGAGGGCGCGCTCGTCCTTCTCCACCAGCGTGGCGGACAGGGCCAGCAGCCGCTCGCGAGCGCGGGTGGCGAGGTTGGCGTCGGCGGACACGGCGCGGCGCCACACGTCCAGCTCCGCGGCCTCGTCGCCCGACTCGCGCGCCAGCTCCGTCAGCGCGAGCAGCAGCGATGCGGGACGACGAGAACCCTTCGCGGCCTCCGAGAAGTCGTCGCGCGCGGCGGACACCCGGCCCGCGGCGCGGTGAAGCACGGCGCGCCGGGCCAGCAACTCCGCGCGCGCCTCGCCCGAGGCGGCGGCCACGAGTGTGCTCAGCAACTCCAGCCGCTCCGTCTCCTCTTCCGGCGTGCCGGTGCCGGGCGGAGGCAGCAGGTCCAGCAGCGACTGCGCCGCCCAGGTGTCCTGCGGTTCCTCCAGGCGCAGGCTGCGCAGCGCGTCCACCGCGGTGGTGGCGCGCCCCAGGCCCAGCGACAGCTCCGCCAGTTCGCGGCGAGCGGCGCGGCGGGGCTCGCCGGACAGGCGCGGCCACAACTCCACCAGCAGGTCCGCCAGGGCCTCGCGCGCCCCCGCCTTGCGGTGCAGCGACGCCAGCTCCACCCGGGCGTCCAGGTCTTCCGGCGCGCGGGCGCTGTACTCGGCCAGCAGGCGGCGGGCGGCATCCGTGCGGCTCGCGCGCACCGCCGCGGTGGCGGCCTTGCGCGTCAGGGCCACGCGCTCACTCTCGCGAGGCGCGTCGCCGTCCGCGGGCGGCAGGGCCAGCACCGCCTCGAAGTCCTCCAAGGCGGCGCGTGCATCCGTAGGCAGGCGCAGCTCGCCCCGGCGCTGGCGCGCGGGCGCGTAGCTCGCGTCACGCTCCAGGGCGTCGGCGAGGAAGGCCTCCTCGCGGCTGGTCCCCGCGGCGAGCAGCGAGGCGCGGAACAGCAGCTTCGCGCCAGCGCGGGCTTCGGGCATCAGCGCGGCGCGGCGCGCGTACAGGCGCGCGGCCTCCAGCTTCTCGCCTCGCTCCAGCTCCAGCTCGGCCAGCGACTCCAACACCTCGGCGGCCAGCGGGCCCTCGGGGTCCGCCTCCAGCGCGGCCGTCAGGCGCATCAGCGCCGCGGCGTTCTCGCCTCGCTCGAGCAGCGCGCGAGCGCTCTGGAGGAACAGCGGCGCGGCCTCCTCGGCGCGGTCGGCGCCCATCAGCGCCTGGGCGCGGCTGGCCCACAGCTCGGCCAGCGCCTGCGACTCCCCGGCCTCCGTGTAGAGCGCCTCCAGGCGCGCGGCCAGGGCATCATCCAGCCGGCGCAGCGGGAAGGCCTGCGCGTAGGCGGCGATGGCGCCTTCGCGGTCCCCCAGCATCTCGCACGCGCGACCCAACCGGGAACGCACGTCCGCCAGCTTCTCCGGCGCCGCCGTGCGAGGCAGCGTGGACAGCAAGCTCTCCAGCGCGCGCCGCGCATGCTCGGGGCGCTCGCAGCGCAGCGACAGGTCCGCCAGGTCCAGCAGCACCGCGGCGTCCGGCGCCAGCCGCGCGGCCTTCTCCAGCGCCACCAGCGCGTCACCCACGCGGCCCAGCCGGGCCTCCAGCACTCCGGCCAGCTCACGCAGCGCCGCCGCGGCCAGCCGCTTGTCGCCCTGCGCCTCGGCCACCCGCGCGCGCACCTCCAGCGCGTCGGCGAGCCCCGCCATGTCGGCGCGCTTGCGCTGCAACGCGCACAGCTCGCCCAGCGCGGGCAGGTCATCCGGCTCGGCGCGCAGCACTTCCTGGAGCGCGTGAACGGCCAGGTCCAAATCGAAGGCCAGGTCGCGCGCGGCCACCGCGAGCCGGCGGTACTTCTGCGCGCGCTCCTTCAGGTCCGTGGCGAGCCGCGCCAGCGAAGACAGGCACCGCGTCAGCAGCGCGCCGTCACGCCGGGCCTCGGCCAGCGCCAGCAACGACTCCAGCGCGGGCCGGTGGTCGCCATCCGCCTCCAACGCCAGCAGGAGCAACCGCTCCGCCTTCTCCGGCTGTTGCAGCTTGCCCCGGTACAGCTCGCCCGCCTCGGCCCAGGCCGCCGCGCGCTTGCCAGGGGCGTCCTGGAGCGCCGCGGCCTTCTCCAACGCCTCCGCCAGCTCCTGCGAGCGGCCGGTGGCGCGGAAGTACGGAATCAGCTCCTCCAGCGCCACCGAGTCGCGCGGATCCAACGCCAGCGCGGACTCCAGGTGCTCCCGCGCGCGCGCCGGGTCACCCAGCCGCGTGCGGTACAGCCGCGCCAGGGCGTGGTGGCTGGCGTGCGCGGCGTGCCGCACCCCTTCCGAGCGCGGCGCCGGCCCCGCCAGCTCCAGCGCCTGCTGGTAGCCCGCGAGCGCCTCCTGCAACCGGCCCAGCCCCTCCGCCACCCGGGCGGCGGCGAACAGCGGCTCCGGCTCACCGGGCAGCAGCGACACCGCCTCACGGAAGCGCAGCAGCGCGTTCTCCGGCTGCTTCAGGCCTTCGTCCCACACGCGGCCGGCCATCAGGTCGGCATGGCCCACCCGGTCCAGTTCGTGGCGGCCCATGGCCACCTCACGCAGACGGTCCAGGGCCTTGAGCGCGCGCAGGTGCTCACCGCCGCGGTGGCACAGCTCGCCGAGCAGCAGCAGCGCGTCCGGATGGTCTGGCGCCAGCCGCAGCGCGGCCTCGCAGTGCAGGCGCGCGCCGGCGATGTCGTCTTCCGTCTGCGCGCACAGCCGGGCCAGGTGCACGTGCGCATCGGCGGCCTCGGCCGGGTCGCGAGCGAGCGCCGCCAACCGGCGATAGGCCCGCACCGCGCCCGCCCTGTCACGGGCCTGGTCGGACGCACGCGCCAGCGCCTTGAGCGAAGGCAGGTGGTCGGGCTTGAGCCCCAGCAGCTCATGAAGCGCCTTCACCGCCACCTGGGGCGCGGTGTCGCGCGAGCAGCGGGCGGCGGCCTCGGCGGCGAAGAAGGCCGCGGCCTCCTCCGAGGTCCGGCGCGCGAGCGCGCACAGCGCCAGGTAGCGCTCGGCGGCGCGGGCACCTTCGCCCCGGCGCTCGCGCACTACGGCCTCGCCCCAGAGCGACGCGGGGCTGCGGTCCCTGCGGCGTTGCAGCGTCGCCGCCACGTCCAGCGCCAGGTCATGCGCCTGCGGGTCCGCCACCATTAGCGACAGCAGCCGCTCGGCGGCGAAGGGGTGCGCGTCCTGCGCATCACCGGCCTGGAGATACGCCTGACGCGCGTCGGCCAGCCGGCCCTGCGCGATGAGTCCTTCGGCGTCCGCGAAGGCGCGCGCACCTTCCAGTGCGAGCAGTAGCTCCTCGTCCGGTGGCGACGGCGGCGGCAGTCCTCCCGCGGAGAAGCGCAGGCGCAGGCCCGTGCTGGAGACCTCCGCGGCCGACAGGCGCGCGGTGTCCAGCGTCGGCATCTTGTAGCCGCGGCTGACCGCCGCCAGTTGGCACAGCGCGGGCAGCACGCGCGTGGAGAAACCCGTGGCCCCGCGGACCTCGACATCCGGCACCAGCGCCAGCGCGCCCACGGCCGCGGACAAGAGCCCCGGCACCTGCACGGACGGCGTGGAGGAGAAGCCGTAGAGGCGCACGTCGTAGAGGTAGACGGCGAGCCGCTCCCCATCCGCGTCGAACGCCACCTTGAAGGTGAAGGGCGTGTGCTCCGGCGCCGGCAGCCGTCCCTGGCCTTCGAGGTAGCCGGGCCGGAAGTGCAGGCGCAGGTCCTCGATGCCGGCCAGACGCCCGGCCAGCTCCGCCACCCGGCGCGTCACCAGGTCCGCGTCGACGGACAGCTCGAGGAAGCCGAAGTGCAGCTTCTTGCGCTGGTAGCGCGTGGCGCCGGCGCTGACGTTGAAGGGGAAGCTGACGTCCGGAATCTGGAGCGCGAAGTCGGAGATGCGCAGTCCCGGCAGGACCTCCAGCGCCGGGAAACCCACGAACGCCCTGCGGTCCAGCAGGCGCAATTCGGGGGCGGCGGCGCGCGCATCCAGCGCCGTGGCGGGCTTAGGAGAATCGCTTTCGGTAGCCATCGCGGGAGCAGGGACGTTAGCACGGGGTCCAAGCCCTCGAAATTTCTGGCAAACCCCCGCTTGTGGGGCAAGCAACGAGACGTGATGGCTCCCCGAATCCTGGGTGAAGGAACGGGCTGCACGCTGGACCGAAGTCGGACAAGATGCGCCCCGCGTGCTGGCCCCTGACTCCCTTGTCCTCGACGGTCGCTTCCGGGTTCTCCGTCCGCTGGGCTCGGGCGGAATGGGTGAGGTCTACCTTGGTGAACAGGTCTCCCTGGGCCGCAAGGTGGCCATCAAGGTCCTGCACCATGACCTCCACGCCCAGGCCGGCATGGCGGAGCGCTTCAAGCGCGAGGCGCGCCTCCTCTCCGCCGTGGAGCACCCGGCCGTGGTGCGCATCGTCGACTTCGGCGAGTCCGGCGACCACGCCTGCCTGGTCATGGAGTTCGTCGAAGGTGAGAGCCTGTACGACGTGCTCACGCCGGGTCCCATGCCCCCGGGCCGCGCGCTGCCCCTGCTCCAGCAGTTGGCGGAGGGCCTGGCCGCCATCCACGACAAGGGCATCATCCACCGCGACCTGAAGCCGGAGAACGTCTTCATCTCCAAGAGCGCCCGGGGCGAGCAAGCCCGGCTCCTGGACTTCGGCATCGCCCGGTTGGTGGAGCCAGACGCCGCCAGCAGCGTCAGCCAGATTGGCGTGGTGCTGGGCACGCCGGAGTACCTGTCGCCAGAGCAGGCCGTGGGCGCGAAGGTGGACACGCGCAGCGACCTGTACTCGTTCGGCGTGCTGACCTACCGCGTGCTGTCCGGACGGCTCCCCTTCGACGGGCCCCTGCCGCGCAACTTCCTGTCGCAGCACGCCTCCGCCGCGCCGCTGCCGCTGGACCGCGCGGCCCCCTCGCTGTCGCGCTATGTGGGCCTGCTGTCGCTGGTGATGCGCCTGCTGGAGAAGGACGCGAGCAAGCGTCCTCAGAGCGCGCACGAACTGGCCGACGCGCTGGCCGCGGCGCACTCCGCCCTCTCCGCCTTCACGCCCGGCCTGGGCACCCCTGCCTACGTCCCGCAGCCGGGAAGTGGCGCCACGCCCTCCTCGGGCACGTCGGTGTTCGGCACCGGGAGTGCCACGGGGAACAGCTCGGGACCCACGGGCACGGCGGCCTTCGCGGGAGCCGCTGCGGCGCCGCAGGCGAGCAGTGGTACTGCCGCGTTCGGTGTGGCCTCCAGCGGCGGCTCGGCCTCGGGCGCCCTGCCGGCGGCCTCCCCGCGCACGGGGACGGCGTCCTTCGGACTGAAGTCCTCCGGCGGCGTGGCCGCGGTGACGGGCGGCAACGCGTCGGTGGTGAAGCCGCAGAACCTCACGGTGATGCTCACCGACATCCAGGGCTTCACCGAACGCACCAGCCGGCAGACGCACGAAGAGAACGCGCGGATGCTGGAGACGCACGACAAGCTGCTGATGCCCCTGGTGAAGGAGCACGACGGGCGGCTGGTCCAGAAGCGCGGGGACGCGTTGCTGGTGGTGTTCCGCTCCCCCACCGCGGGCGTGCTGTGCGGCATGGCCATGCAGGATCGGCTGTGGCGGCACAACCAGACGGTGCCGGAAGTGGACCGCCTCAACGTGCGCGTCTGCCTGCACGCGGGCGAGGTGCTCGCCACGCCGGACTCCGTGCTGGGCGAGCCCATGGAGGTCATCGAGGCCGTGGAGCATGTCGCCAGCGCGGGTGAGGTCACCTTCACCGAAGCGGTGAACCTGGCACGCAACCGCGCGGAGGTCACCGCCGAGCCCTGCGGCGCCATCACCCTCCCCGGCCGAGACGAGCAACTCCAGCTCTACCGCTGCCAGCGCGCCTCGGAGGGCCCGCCCTTTGGAGACCGCTTCGCCTCGCAAGGCAGCCGGGGCAACGCGCTCGCGCCCCTGCTGGCGAAGCTCCAGGCCGTGAAGCTGCCCACCGGCCTGGGGGAGCTGCTGCGTCAGCGGCGGCGCGAGGCGGCGCTGGTCACCGGCGCGGTGGTGCTCCTGGGCGCTGGCGCCGCGTGGCTGAGCCACCGCAACGACGCCGGCACCCGGGCCTTCGCGCTGCTGGAGGATGGGAAGCTGACCGAAGCCCTGGCGCTGATGGACGCCGCCACCGACGAGGAGAAGGAACTGCCCTCGCTGAAGCGCGCGCGCGTGGCGGCGCACCATGCCAAGGGACACCACATCAGCGAACGGACCGCGCTCAGCCACCTGAAGGAGGAGGAGCTCGAGGACGTGGAGCCGCTCATCCTCGACGGCCTGGCGGAGGACTACGGCAAGGAGCCGCTCACCGTCCTGGGGAATGCCCTGGCCCGGTTCCCGAAGGACCGCTTGCGCGCCCACTACGAGGACCTGGCCGAGGAGGCGTACTCCCTGCGCCAGTGGGGCGCGCTGCGCTACCTGGAGTTCATGAAGGCCGCGGACGGGGTGAACCTGGTTCGCGCCTATAGCGAGGCGCTGAACTCCCCGGACTGCGACATCCGCACCCAGGCCGCCAACCGTCTCGCGGGCCTGGGTGACGCGGATGCCATCCCCGCACTGGAGCGCGTCACCGCGCTCCCCAAGGCGAAGGGCCTCCTGGGCAGCAAGGACTGCGGCCACGAAGCAGCGGCGATTGCCATCAAGTCACTCAAGCAGAAGAGCGACTGACTCCGGCAGTCCTTGAGGTGAGGGCCAGTGGGATGACTCCCTCCTAGCTCAGTTGGATAAAGCGGCGGTTTCCTACCCCTTGAAGGGCCTCTCGGCCCTCGGGTGATGCTCAAATTGATGGGGTTCACGGAAACTTGAGTGTGCCCTCGCGCCACGCCTTGAGCGCGTACTCCGCTCGTGTCCGGATACGCCCTGGACGGGCAGCAAACTCCAACAGAACAGGCGCCCCCTGCTCTGGAGCGAACTCAAGCGCGTGTGCAGCAGCACAGGAACGGACATTCTCATCCTCGCTCTTCAACAGCGGGAGGAGATGGGGGGCCGCCGCTCGACTCCGGAGTTCACGGTAGGCACTTGCAATCCTGTCGTGAGCCCGATTGGCAGCACGATGATTCGCAGCGGCCAGCGCCTGTCCGTAGGCTACCGCCGCCTGCTCGTACTCTTGGACGAGGTCATCGATGCTCGCCCCTTGGATGTTGCGCATGCTCATGGAACGACTCCGTAGTCCTGGAGGATCTTCAAGCCGAACTCGCGCTGAGTCTGGAAGGGCTGACCACTCAGCCACTGCCGCACGGTTTGTCCACCAGAGAGGAGAGGATCTTTCGACGAGTAATACGCGCTGATTTGCCGGTGAATCCCTTCGTCGATGGCGATCACGTTCTCGGTGTTGTGAAGGGCGTGAGGACCGAATCGCTCCACGTTGCCCGGTGTCTGCTCGACGATGTGGTGCCAGTTCTTGCCGGGTCCCGCCGAGCCCAAGGCACTCTTGAGGCCGCTGAACGAGCCCCAGAACCTGAAGCCGGCAGGACTGACTCCCGCTGCGGCGCCGCTCAAGCCCTGGGCCGTCATGGCGACCGCCGTAACGGGCAGGGAGACGACGACGGTGCTTCCTTCAACGGCTACCGCACTCACCTGTCCGACGTTCGTAAGGCTGATGCCTACCCGTGAGGCCCCGGCCGCCGCAGCCTCCGTGAAGCTGGGCAACATCGACAGCCGCGAGGCCAGCCACGCGGCGCCCCCAGTCATGCCATGACTCACCACCACGGTGACCGCGAGCACGAAGACGCGCGCCACCTCCGGGCCCACCCGGTTGGCGAAGCGATGCCCCGCCTGCTCCAGTTCAACCCACGTCTTCGCCCTGTCCGTGGCCCGCTTCAGCTCCCGGCTCGCGTCCACCACCTCCAGGAACGTCTCCACGCCCAGGTAGATGAGCAGGACCGCCGAGACGATGGCCGCCGCCTTGGTGAACACCGGCTCGGGATTGGCCGCCAGCACGACCCAGGTGACGAGCCCCGTCGCGATGACAGTGAAGAAGAGCTGGGGTGCCAGGGTCTTCTCCACTGCCCGGGCGATGCTCTCCTTGAGGGGCTCCAGCGACAGGCCCAGGGCCACACCCAGCTTGTCCCACTCGCCCAGGCCAGGCCCGATGTCGAGCAGGGAGAGGCAGTGCCCCCTGCGCTGACCGGGCTCGCAGAGGCCGCCAAAGCTCTTGCGCATCAGACGCTGCCAGCGGGCGTCAGCACTGTTTCCGGGGTGGGAGGCGCGCACCAGCAAGCCTTGCTGGGGAGCACGGAGCGCAAGGGGCACCTCCAGCACCAGCCGCGCCAGCGCCTCCTCGAATGCTTCTGCGTCCACCTTCACGGACTTGTCCGAGGAGGACGGCCTGTACTCCAGGGGCGGGCCCTGCCCCGTGTCGAGGCGGATGGCACGCGGGGTGGAGCACGCAGCGAGGAGGGCGAAGAGCAGGACCGTGACGCCCAGACGAGTTGCCATGAGACGCCTTCCAGCGCGAGGAAGGCTCCAGGCTACGGAAAGGCCGTGTCGGTGTCCCCGCTATCAGTCATCCCGCCGTGCGTGCCCCTTCTTCTTGCCGCGCCCGCGCCCGCGCCGGTCGTCATCGTCGTCGTCGTCCCAGTCATGTCGGCGGGCCTTCACCTTCTCATCCACCCGCAGGAGGCTGCGCGAGTACGCATCGAAGTCCAGGTGCAGGTGGCCCTTCGCCCTCCGCGTGGAGGCATGGAACTTCACCCGCCACACGTCCCGCCCCTTGCGGTCCGCGTCCTTCAGGCGGCACTCATAGCCACGCGAGCGGCATTGGTTGAAGCCCAGGTCCACCGCTTCCCTGTACGTCATCGCCACCGGACGATGCGGAGGAGGCGGTGGACGCGGAGAGGGTGAGCGGGTGTGCAGGACACAACCCGAAGCGAGCAGCAGACAGCCAATGACAAGGGCGAGTCGCATGCCACCCATGACGCATCAGCGCGGCCCATCTTCAAAGCCACTCAGGGTATGAGCCAGACACTGGAAAGTTACAGCCCTTCAGGCGACGCGAAGGCCGCGAACAGCTCGCCCGCAAGATAGGCCCGCGAGCCCTTCGCGGCGGGACGGATGTAGTCGTTGACCACGGGCCCGCCCTGCTCCAGCTGGTGCCTCGACGGGAAGGACAGGTTCAGCCGGCCTCGCGCGACGCCCTTGCCGCCCCGGTGGATGAAGGTGACGGTGCCATGGGCATCCACGGCCTCCACCACACCAATGTGTGTCATCCCGTCGTTGCGGCGGCCATCGCGGTTGCGGTCATACGTCTCACGGAAGAAGACGAGGTCTCCGGGACGCGGCGGCTGGTGGTGGACAGAGCCGACATCCACCGCGCGGCGGAAGATGGCGGAGACGGCGTTCTCTCCCGCGCGAAAACCGTGCGCCACCAGGTCGATGCCAGCGGAGCGGTACGCCAGGCGCACGAAGCCGGAGCAGTCATCCGGGACGCCGCGGCTGACTCGGCGCAGGCTGCGCATGCCCACGAGCTGGAGGGAGCGCTGAACGATGGAGCGCGACATCTGCGTGGGCGCGAGCACCACGTCCCAGAACCGGCCGGTGGTGCTGGCGGGCCCCGTCACCTGCTCGGCCGCTCGCAGCGTGGCCTCCAGCACGCCCGCGCTCACCCACTGCGTCGCCACCCCCGTGGGCGCCGCTTCGGCGGTCCCCAGCTCCACCGCCGTGACGGGCACCGGCACCGGCGCCGCGAGGCCTCCTGGCGCGGCCACCGTCACCGCTTCCGTCGTGGCGACGGGCTCCGTGGGGCGTGGCTTCACGGTGGCACACCCCACGAGCACGCTGAGGGGGAAGACGGCAAGGAGTGGAAGGCGGAGCGACATGAGGGGCCGCATTCAAGACCACCTCCCAGGCCGTCCGCCAAGAACTCCCGGTGTCAGCCCTCCCAGGTCGCGAGCATGGCTCGCACCCGTGCATACCTCTGGAGCAGCGCCGCGCGATGCGCACTGAGCATCACCATGGAACCAATGACCAACAGTCCCAGGACGAACAGTGAGGCCGCGGCAATCCGGTGGTCCCGCATGCCGAAGCGCACCAGGTTGGCGGCGATGCACGTCACCAGGAACGCCGTGCCCAGATACATATAGGAGCGAATGCGCAGCGCGATGCCACACGCCACGCCCACCACACAGAGCGTGACGCACAGGAGCATCGAACCGCCATCAGTGAACATGAGCGGCTTCCAGGCACCCGCCACGTAGATGGCGGTGACGGCCAGCGCACGCAAACGGGCATAGGTCTCCGCCTCGATGGCCTCGCGGAACACGCGCAGCAACGCGAGCAGGGAGAGCCCCGCGGGGATGACGTAGAACTGCGCCTCTCCCGCGCCCGTCCCCTGCCACACCAGCAGCAGCGCCGCGTTGAACGCCACCACCGACGTCAGCGACGCCAGACCCCGGTGCCGCGGGTGCGTGGCCAGCGCGGCGAAGTGAGCGGCATACCCCACCATCAACGCCGCCACGTGAAGGGGCTCGCCCCAGGGTGCGGAGAGCAACCCCGCCAGCGGGAAGAGGTATGCACCCAACAAGGCGGGCCGTCGGAAACACGCCAGGGAGGAACCCTCGCGCTGCACGAAGAAGTAGAGGCCGGTGAACAGCGCACCGCCCACCAGGGCCGCCAGGCTGTCGCCGGGGCCCGGGTGCGCCCCCATTCCCAGCATGCGGATGGAGAGATAGCCCAGCGCGAGCACCACCTGCGCCATGTAGGCGGACGCCTCTTCCTTCTCCGTGGCCGCGCGGCGAACCAGGGCGAAGAGCAGCACGCCCAGCGCCACGCTCGCCACCAGTCCCTCGCGGAGCGCGCCCAGCGACGCGTCCACGAGCGCCAGCCCCGCCATCACCTCGAAGAGCGCCACCCCGGCGAAGCCATGCCCCACGCTCCGGCGCCGCGACTTGCTGGCCACGAAGAGCGAGAGGGCCGCCAACAGCGCGCTGGCCGCTCCGAGGTACGGCAGGATGAACGCCGCGCCTCGGCCGCTGGAGTACACCGCGCCCAGGTACAGCAGCCATCCGTGCACGGCGGCGAGCGAGGCCAGCCACCCCACCACCTCGCGCTCGCGACGCCGCCACACCACGGCCCACGCCGCGCCCACGCCGAAGAGGAACGTCAGCGGGGTGCCCACGTGCTCCAGTTCGCGCAAGCCCGCGAGCGACAGCAGCGTCAGCACCCAGCCGCCATGGTGCAGCGAGGCGCCCACGCGCACACCGCGAGCGTCCACGAGCGACCCGATGAGGCACAGCGCCAGCCCTGTTCCACTGAGGACAGCCGGCACCCACAGCGGGTCCACGGCGGCAACGAGCGAGGCCCCCAGCAACGCGGTGGCCACGTTGGCCATCCACCGCTCCCTCGCCACCATCAACACACACGCCGTCACCGCGGCGCCCACCGCCACCGGCAGGGGCAGCGAGCCAGGGCCAGACAGGAGCAAACGCTCCAGCAGCAGCGCGCCCAACGCACCGGCGCTGCCCACCCACAGCGGCTCGCTCCAGGTGTCCTCCAGCGGAGGCAACACCTTCGCGAAGGTCTCGGTGAGCGCGCGTTGGAGGCCTCCGGACTGGAGCACGGCGGACGCCACGGCCGCGCCCAACACCACGGCGATGACGGACAGGCCCGCGTCGAGCCCCCGCTCGAACAACTCGTTCACTCTGACCGCGCCCATGGGCGCCAACGCCAACGCCCAGATAGCGGGAGCCAGCAGCCACCGCCGAGACAGCAGGAACGCGGCCAGCGCCAACACGCCCGCCAGCGTGGCCAGATGAGACGGCGTGGGCGAATAGAGGGTGGGCAGCGTCGCGAGGATGAGCGCCGTGATGACGGCGCCGGGCCGCAGTGCCGTGTCCGGCGCGCTCCGGAAGAACGCCCACATGCGAGCGGGCCCATGACTCTCCGCGATGGCCAGCGCGAGCAGCAGGCCAATGACGATGGGACGTGCCTCCAGGAAGAAGAGGAGGGCCAGCGCGGAGCCGCACACGCGCAAGACCGGACGCGGCCCAGGCATCAGCGCCAGGGACGCCGACAGCACATAGAGCGACGTCGGGACATGGTACGGCCTGAGCGCGACGAGGAGCACGGGCAGGGCCACCACGGCGAGCCATCCCTGCATCCACGATGACAGCGCCTGGCGAGGCGCCTCCTCACGTGAGCGCAACAGCAACGAAGCCGCGGCGGGGACGTGCGCCACGACACGCACCAGCGCCAGGCTCAGCAGCGGAAGCGCCTGAACCCACGAGGGCAGCTCGCCTCCCACCACCACGATGCCCACGAAGGAATACGGGACAGCGAGCGACGCGAAGAACGGCTGACGACTGGCTCGCGTCCAGAGCAGGGGCAGCACGCAGGTACCCACGAGCAGCAACGGCAGCCCCGCGTCGTCCCACTTCACCACCGCGACGCCCAGCACCACGGCGGCGGACAACGTCGCCGCCAGGGCGAAGCGGTGACCGCCCGTCCCCACGCGCAAGACCGCGGGGACCTCCTCCAGCACGGCCAGGAGACTCAACACCCCGGCGAGGCACAACAACGGCACGGCGCCGAAACTGAACGTCGCGGTGAGCGCATAGAGCGCGGCCACGGCGACACTCAGCCCCGCGGGCAGTACGCGCGCGGTGAGCAGCGCCGCGAGCGCTGCCCCCAGCAAAAGGGGCGCCTGCTCCGACGAACGCGCGCCCAGCAGGGCCGTCAGCGGGAAGACGAGCGCGATGAGCCCGGCGACCGTCGCGCTGATGCCTCGGCCCCACCGCGCCGCGGCGACGGAAGCCCCCAGGGCCCAGCAGCAGAACAGCGCCACGGACAGGCCCGGCGACATCCATCCACCCCATGGCGAATAGAGACCCGGGATGTCGTGCACCAGCGCCAGGGCCGACATGAGCACGGCGAGCGGACGCACCACCGGGAAGGTCCGCGACGCCACGGCCACCGCGCCCGCGGACACCAGGATGACGCCGGCCAGCCCCGGCACCTGGGCCAGCACGCCCCAGGGAATCGCGAGCACCGCGTAGAAGACGCCCGGCAGCCCCAGCCACCTCGCCAGCCCACCCCGCATCCCCAGCCACGAGAGCCCGAGCGCCACCGCCGCGAGCGTGGGCGCCACCGCCGAGGACGAGAGCTCTCCCGCCAGGCGTGGAAGCACGGCCGCCGCCAGCACGGACGCCAGCGCCATGAGGGAGGCACGCTGGAGCACCCAGGCGACAAGCACCGCGGCGGCGCCACACAGGGCCATGCCCGTCACGGCCGTGAAGCCGTCACCGGCAATCAGGCCCATGAGGAACCCCGCAGTGGCCACCACGCCCACGACGGCGCCCAGCAACCCACGCGTGCGCGCGGTGCACACCATGCTCACCGCGGCGAGCACGAGGGCCAGCCCCCCCGACGCGACCGCGCCGCCGGATGCCCCCAGGACGGCGTAGGCCTGGAAGGGAAGGAACAGCGACAGCCCCGCCCCCACCACCGTCAGGAAGAAGCGCTCCACCAGCAGGCCCAGGACGAGACACAGCACCGCCAGCGCCAGCGCGCTCCAGAAGGAGGGCCGAGCGTCCGGTCCCGACAGGCCCAAGAAGACGAAGAGCGGGCTCGCCACCGCGGTAGCTCGCAGCAGCACCTCCGCCAGCGCGAGGTCCCGTGCATTGCCTGTACGCTGACCTCGCCACAGCCGCGAGACGGCGAACACCGCGCCCGCGAAGATGAAGGGCAACGCGGACAGCGCTCCGAACTGAAGGGGCAGCGGCTCGGTGACGTAACCGAACCAGGCCTTCACCGCATTGATGATGCGTCGCGCCGGCCCGGGGATGAGCTGGGAGAAGGAGACATAGGCGACGTACGTGCTCGCATAGGCCGCGTAGATCCACCGGATGCGGGCGACGCCGCCGCGCGACAGCGACAGCAACGTCCACGAGACGACGGCCGCCGTGACAAAGAGCGCTGGCCCCGGAGCCGGCACCGCGACGATGAGGCAGGTGGCTTGGAGTGACACCGCGCCAATGGACAGCGAATCCGCGCCCCGCTCGGCATCCAGGGTGCGGAAGCGCAACGCGGTGGCCAGGAGAAAGGCGCCGAACGGGGCATAGGTGCCAACGGAGACCGCCACGTCCGCGCCCGCCAGCGCGATGTGCAAGCGCGTGAAATAGAGCAGCAGCAGGTACAGCGGCGCGGCGAGGACGAAAGCGAGCGCGGTGCCCTCACGCGGCGCTGGTGGCGGACGCGAGGACAAGAGGAAGAAGAGCGCACACGGCAGGACGTTGAGCCACAGCGCCAGGCCGCCCAGTCGCGCGGCGAGCGGCGCCAACCCCATCATCAAGGTACTGGCCACCAGCGCCAGTTGGATGAAGGGACGGGACGAGGAATCGAAGGCCTCCAGCGGCTTGCGCGCCAGGAAGGCCGCCACTCCCGCCCATGCCAGCAGCGCGGGAATGAGCCACACCGTGCCGACGCCTCCCAGTTGGAAGACGTCCCCCAAGCCCATGGGCCCCAGTGCGATACCGGCGAGCGGAGCCACGGCTGTACCGATGAGCCCCAGGATGTACCCAGGCTTGCGTAACGCCTCGCGCCTGGCGAGGTACGCGCCCCAACCGGTGAAGCCTGCGGAGCAACTCGCCGTCAGCCCGAACACGGTGAGCGAGCGGAAGCCGGACGACATCCCCACCCAACTCTCGAACACGAGGTAGAGGGCACTGGAGAGGATGAGGAAGGCCCCGACGAACCACATGAGGCTCTCGTAGAGGAACGGCCTCCACACCCGGTTCCAGGTGGAGGTCTCCTCGACGAGGCGCGCGGTGAGGCTTCGCGCCGGTGGCGGCTCCGCGTAGGGCTCCGCCGGATTCGCGGGCAGCGGCATCCAGACAGGCGGGGCCTCGGGGCGCGAATCATCCGACTGCACAGCCTCGGGCGCAGCGTCCACTCCGGCATCGGCCTCCGGCTCGGACGGGTGCGACGGCGCCGCGACGTCCTCCGGCTCCGACGGAGCGGACGCATCGGCCTGGCGTGGCTCCTCGGTAAGGCCCGGAGCCTCCACGGCCGGAGTCGCCTCGACCTCCGGTTGTACCGAAGCCGCCTCCTGCGGCGCGGGAGGCTCCTGCATCAACACCGCGGGAACGGACGTCGCGGCATCCGCATGCGCCGGAGCTACGACGGTGGCCGCCTCCGCTGAGCCCGCTGGAGGCAGCTCCGTCAAGACCGCGAGGAGGATGCGAGCCTGCCGCTCATACCGCTCCGAGATGAAGCGCCGGACGTTGGGAGGAACCTCGGACGACTCCCACCGCGTCAGCTCATCGAGCAGGAATTGAACGTGCGTGAGCTCTGCTTCGATGACCTCACGCGAGCGCCCCGTCATCCGAGCGCCACACAGCGCGCACCACAAGTCCTTGCCACGCCGCTCTTCGCGGCAGTCAGCGCAGTACATGCATCCCCCTCGATACAACGAACATGCCATCCAAGAGGCCGTCGCGTACAGACACCCCCGGACGAAGGGGAACGCGTACACGCTGCATCACACCCGTGGCATCTGTGCATCCGGCTGCACAGCCCGTGCGTGAGTGTCAACACAGCGGGCGGCCCCCTTGCCAGCGCTGGCACCTCGGCCCCGGCTGTGAAACGTTGCGCGCATGAGCACGGAAGAGCTGACGCTGCGACACATCGAATCGAGGGATGACGCTGCGGTGGCCGGCATCATCCGGGCGGTGATGCCGGAGTTCGGCGCGGACGGCCCTGGCTTCGCCATCCACGACCCCGAGGTGTCAGCGATGAGCGCCGCCTACGCCCGGCCCCGGCACGCCTACTTCGTCGTGGAGCGGGCGGGGCGTGTCATCGGCGGCGGTGGAATCGCCCCACTTGAAGGAGGCGACGCCGGCGTCTGCGAGCTGCGGAAGATGTACTTCCTCGCCGAAGCCCGAGGACTCGGCCAGGGCGAGCGCCTGCTCCGACGCTGCCTGGAGTTCGCACGTGAAGCGGGCTTCCAGCGCTGCTACCTGGAGACGCTGGCGGGAATGCAGCAGGCCCAGAAGCTCTACCGCCGCATGGGCTTCGAGCCGCTGTGCGCGCCCATGGGCAGCACGGGCCACTTCGGCTGCGATCACTGGTACGCCCGGGACTTGTCAAAGCCGCTCGACTGACGAAGACGGGCGCCCCCCTGCCCTGCCGGCAGCCCTTCGTGCGGCCCAGTGCCTCGTCGCGCCCGCGTCCCCAGGTTTGGGGCGGGAGGCAGCACATGACGAGCATCCATCCCGCGGAAGGAACGCGCCATGCCTAGCCGGCGGGCGCCCGCGAAGCCCGGCCGCGTCGTGGAACCACCGCCCCGGCCGGACAAGAAGCCCTTCGACATCGACGAGGTGCTCGGCCGCATCCGAGAGGCGGTGCGCCACTTCGCGGACGCGGCGATGTTCGCGCTCGCGGCCCGAGGACATGACACGCTCTTCGAGCAGCTCGTCGCCTGCATCCTCTCCATCCGCACACGCGACGAGGTGAGTCTGCCCGTCTCGCTCACCCTGCTCCAGCGCGCCTCCACGCCGGAGGCCTTGGCGCGCATGTCGCCGGAAGACATCGACGCCCTCATCCAGCCCGTCACCTTCCACGAAGCGAAGGCCTGGCAGCTTCACGCCATCGCCACGCGGACGCGGGATGAATTCGGAGGCGCGCTGCCGTGTGATGCCCAGGTGCTCCAGTCCTTCAAGGGCGTGGGCCCCAAGTGCGCGCACTTGGCGCTGGGCATCGCGTGCGGGCACGAAGCCATCAGCGTGGACATCCACGTCCATCGGGTGACGAACCGCTGGGGCTATGTGCAGGCGCGCACGCCGGAGGCCACCATGGAGGCGCTGGAGGCCGTGCTCCCGCGCGCCTGGTGGGTGGAACTCAACCGACTGCTGGTGCCCTTTGGCAAACACGTCTGCACGGGCACGCGGCCGAAGTGCTCCACATGCCCGGTGCTGAGCTTCTGCCGGCAGGTCGGCGTGAGGGACGCGCGCTGACGCAACCGGTCCTGCCCCACGAGCTGCGTCGCCCGGCGGGCCAGCCGCCGAGCGGCCCGCGCTGCGGTGCTCGCCGCTGCCTACGCCACTCACCCTGAGCGATTCCCCCGCGGTGCCCCAATACCGAAGACACCGCCAATCTCGAACGCACTGTCTCACTCGCGTTGACAGGTTCCGCGTGTCGCGCCGCAGCCAAGGCGCTGGAGTGCGTCACCTCGACGGTGGTGGTGGCCGTAACAGGCAAAGATTTCCCCCGGATGGCTTGGAGACTTCTGGCCTCGTGCACGGCTCGCTTACTCGCCGCGACGCGCTCATGACGCAGCGAGCGAATTTTGGATAGGCACACCTGCCCGTCCAGCCCTCCGTCGCTCACTCGCCAGGAGGAGGGCTTGGTCCTGGTTGCAGTGCCCGCCGCGATGGGAGGGGGCAGGTCCCAGCGCACCCTTTAAGTAAACCAAGGGGTGAAAGGGTATTGGACGACCTCAGCACTTGAGCCCTTGCGGGTGCAATTCATTGAGCATTGAGATAAATTCGCACGGATGTCCCGTCCCAGCGTCCCCCCTCCCCATGCGGCCGCGAGGACCTCGGACGTGTCCACGGCCTCCGAGTCGGTTCCGTACGGGCAGCGCCTGTCCGCGCGCCCGATTCCAGCGTTGACGCTCATCTCGCATACCACCGTCACCCGCCTCGGGGAGAGGCTGCTGCTGCACGGACTCCTCGCCGGCCGGGAGGTCCCGCTCTCCCGCAATGCCCCGGACTTCTGCCGCCCGGGCGAGCCGCTGGGCCTGCCCCTGGGCGACCCCTTCATGAGTCGCAAGTCGATCCTGTTCGTCCCCGCGGGAGCAGGCCTCCGCGTCGTCCTGGGCGAAGTGGGACGATGCACGTCAGCGGGTGAGCCACTCCACGGGGCCCGCGAATTCGGTCCCACAGAACTTGAAAGAGGAGTCCCGCTGGAGTTCTCCAGGCGGACGGGGGTGCTGCTGCACCTGGCCCCTCCCCCCGAATCAAACGCAACATCCGCCCTGGGAATGGTGGGAGAAAGCGCCGCCATCCATGCCCTGCGCCGACACATCGAGCGCGTCGCCGATCTGGATGTGCCCGTCCTCATCCGGGGCGAAACCGGAACTGGCAAGGAACTGGTCGCCCAGGCCCTCCACGAGCGGAGCCAGCGCCGAGGTCCCTTCGTCAGTGTCAACCTGGGCGCCCTCCCGAAGGAACTGGCCGCGGCGGAACTCTTCGGCAGCGTCCAGGGAGCCTTCACTGGTGCCCAACGCGACCGTAAGGGCCTCTTCCAAGCCGCGGAGGGCGGCACGCTCTTCCTCGACGAGGTGGGAGAGGCCTCATCCGACGTACAGGTCATGCTCCTCCGAGTGTTGGAGACGGGGGAGCTGTACCCGGTGGGGGCCAGCAAGCCCGTGGCGACGAACATCCGCCTCATCGCGGCCACGGATGCGGACCTGGAAGCGCAGATCGCCGAGGGGCGCTTCCGGTCTCCCCTCCTTCACCGGCTGGCCGGCTATGAGCTCCGGCTTGCCCCTCTCCGCGAGCGCCGGGAGGACATCGCTCCACTGTTCCTCCACTTCGCCCGCCAGGAGTTGGACGCGCTCGGAGAGGCTCACCACCTCACCACGAGAGACCCTCATGCGCGACCTTGGCTGCCATCAGACCTGGCGGCGCAGCTCCTGCTACATCCCTGGCCGGGTAACGTCCGTCAGCTCCGGAACGTCGCCAGACAGCTCGTCATCGGCAGTAGGGGTAAGCCCTGCCTGGAGCTTGATGCACGCCTCGCCCAGGAGTTGAGGCTCGACCTGGCGCCGCCGGCCCGGCCCTCCGCCTCCGCCCTCCCCCCGAAGCGTGAGGTTGCGGCCCGTCGCAAGTCCACGGACGTGGGCGAACAGGAACTCCTCGTGGCCTTGCGTGCGCACGACTGGGACGTCAAGAAGGCCGCCCACCACCTGCAGATCGCCCGCTCCTCCATCTATGATCTCATCGAGCGCAGCCCCAACATCCGTCTGGCTGGAGACCTGAGCGTGGAGGAACTCACCCGCTCCTTCCACGCGTGCCAGGGCAACCTGGATGAGATGGCACGGCGCCTGGAGGTGTCCAAGCGGGCCTTGAACCGGCGTGTCAAGGAACTGGGGCTGTATTCGAAGGAGTCCTGAGCGGACGGCCTCACACCGCCTCAATGGCAGACCAGGAGACGACCATGCAGCCCGACAGCATCACCATCGACTTCACAAAGAACCCTAAACCAGAACCGAAGACAATCGCGGTCCTAGACGGCACCAGGATAACCTTCAGGATCATACTCCCTGACGGCTTGAAGCTGACTCCAACAATCACCTTCTGCGATACCGACCCCGATGCCTGCATCCTGACAATCAATGATCCCACCCACGACTTCGTCTTCACCGAAGAAACAAACACATACGAACACGACTTCGTTCCTCAGATAGACAAAACCAAGGCCCCCACCTCCCAAGATCAATTCATACGCAACTATGTCGTCAAACTCGTAGAAACCGTGCCCCCCGAGTACCCTCTGAGAGACAGGGTGGAGAACCGCCCTTCAAAAGGGGAACCCCCCACATCCTCTGGGACAATCGAAGTATCAGGCGGTCCTGGCTCAGAACTTCCCTCTCTGGTCTAGCCACCGCTCCCAAGGTACGCCCCACGCTCGCGGCACGACGTTCCATTCTCACGCCAGTTAGCCGCGGACGTGGCGGAGGGCGACGCAAGCACGGGCTCAGGGGCATGCGGCAAGCCGCTGAGCGCCAGCGAGTGGACCGCCCCACTCGTTGGAGAGGTTTGAATTGTGCGTGAGCGCCTGGGTCAGCTCATCCAGGGATTCGCGCCTCCAGGTGCACAGGTCCCCGGGGGGCTCGGCTTCAACCCACTCCAACCTCAAACCGGCCCGCAGGGCGCGGGCCGCGGCCCAGTCGGGCCGGAGCTTCAGCGCTTGCTCGGCGTGTTCGAGGCCCCGCAAAAGGAGCGGACCGTTTTCACGACCCGTGCGCTTCTGGTGTTCCGCCCACCGTCGGTAGAAGCGGCCAGCCTCCAGGCGATATTCCGGGTCGTCCGGAGAGAGCGTGAGGGCCCTGTCGAAGGACTTCGCCGCTGCCGCCATGGCCTCGGGCTGGAGCGATCCGCGCTGTGCCTTCCAGTGCGCATGGAGGGCCTGCGCCTTGCCAAGCTGGAGCCAGGGCTCCGCCTCCAGGGAGTTCACCTCCAACGCGGCGTGGAGTTCCTTCAGGGCGCGAGCGATGGCAGCCCCGGGGTCTCGCCCTTGGTCCGACTCGACGCGGGCCTGGATGACATGCACCGTGCCGAGGAGGACCCGCAGCCACACGGCCCCCGGCATCCTCTCGGAGGCTTGTCTCAGTGCCTCCCTTGCCTCATGCGTGCTCGAAAGAGGCGACTCGCCAAGCGCGAGCAGGTAGTGCGCGCGCCGGACGAAGAGAGAGCCCAGGTTCGCATAGGCAAAGCCCTGTCCGGGCGCGACAGCGATGGCCTGTTCGAAGCACGTCCGAGCCTGCTCCAGCGCGGGCAGGGGATCCTCACCCCGGTTCCAGGAATCCTCGGCCCGCAGCAAGTGCACCACGCCCATTCCGTTATGGAAGTTGGGGATCCGGCGGTTGATTTCAATGCCACGCTGATACTGCTCCAATGCATGCGCCAGGACGGGTCGCGGATCCTCGCCGCGACGACCCCGCCGCCGAGCCAACTGCTCGTCGACCTGCCCCGCATAGAAGTACAGCGCCATATGCTGGGGGTTGAGGGCCCGAGCCTCCTCGAGTGCCGCCGCCGCCCGCCGCAGGTCCTGCTCCGCCTCCGCATTGAGTGGACGGGAAGCCCGTGAAAAAAACGCACGCCCCAGGTTGATCCAGTCCTCGGGGACACGATTGTCCAAGGCGATGGCCGCCTCGTAGGCGCGGATGGCTTTGTCCCTGTTCCCGCCGGAATCCCTCCCAATCTGCTCCTCGTAGTCCGCCCATGTCGTGAAGACGAGACCTGAATCGCCGTGGTAGGCGCGGTCCCGGTGCGCCACGCCGATGCTCGCGAACAACGCGGCGGCTTCGCCGAGCAGCGCGCGTGGGTCCTCATCCTTCTCGATTTGATAGCGCGCTTGGAGCCAGGTGCTCCGAGCCAGGTTGAATGTGGCCGCCGGAAGCCCGGGCGACACCAAGAGGGCACGCCGCGCTGCCTCCAGTGCCTTCGCGAGAGGCTCCTCCCCATCGCCCCCATGGGTGAGCCGGTGCTCAGCCAAGCGGTGGTGCGCGCGCGCCATCCGAATCAAACACTGGGCGTCGTCCGGAGCAATGGTGAGACAACGGGAAAGCGCGTCCAGGGAACGGTGGTACGCAGGCATCACATCCCCCCTGCCATACAGCTCCATGACCATCGCATCGTTTTCGAGCAAGGCCAGGGACCGGTAGACAGCGGGGTCGCTTTCAGCGGTGGCGATGGCGGCGGCGTAGGCCTTGCGACCGGCTTCGAAGCTCGCTCGGGCTCCCTCGGGGTCTCCCCCGTTCCAGCGTTTGAAAGCCTGTGCCGCATGGACGTCCCCGCGCAGCATGGGCAGCTCATGAAACCAGGGCAGCTCGCTGGCGGCGCGATCCGCCAGGAGCAGGGCGTCATCGAAGCGGCCCTCGTAGAAGGCGACCAGCGCCGCCACGTATTCCCTCGAGGGCACCTGAGCGCCTTCACTCTGCTTGAACCACGCGAGCGCCGGATCCCGGTAGAGGCGCTCCGCTTCACGCGTCGCGGCCTCCCGCAGCGCCGGCACACGGATCCGCTGCGCCTCCAGAAGTTGCTGCTGATAGCGCCGCCCGCTCACCAGTGCGAGCGCATACGCGGCCCGGGGCGAGCGAAAACCATTGCGCCAGGAGGACTCCAGGAACTCCAGGGCCTTCGCCTCGTCTCCGAGCGCGAGGTGGCCACGCCCCAGCGCATGGTGCCCAGGGCCCAGCGCCTGCGGACCGGAGCGCTGTATCTCTGCCTCCAGTTCGGCCATCTGGGCCTGGAGTGCCCGGCGGTCCTGCCGGATGTCATGCAGCCGCGAGAGCGCGGAGTAGCGGCCCCTGGACTCGATGCCCTCCACCAGCTCGGTGAATCGCTGGACGATTCGCTCACGCTCGGCGGCCTCCTGGCGGGCCCGGATGCCCCAACCGAGGGCCCCTCCCGCCGTGACCAGCGCGGCGGCGCCCACCGTGGCCAGGAGCCGGTGTTTGCGCAGGCGCTTGCGCAGGGAGTACGCGAAGCTCGTGCGTGCCAGCACCGGCTCGCCGCCCAGGAAACGCTCCAGGTCATCCGCCAATGCACGCGCCGAGTCGTAACGGGCGTCGCGGTCCTTCTCCAGACACTTGAGGGCAATGGCCTCCAGGTCCGCCGGGAGTCCTGGAGCAAGCAGGCGCGGCGCGCGCGGCTCCTCGGTGGCGATGCTGTTGAGCACTTCCAGGCCATTGGCCCCGGGGATGGGGACCTCGCCGGTGAGGAGGAAGTAGAGGGTGGCCCCCAGGCTGTAGACATCCGCGCGGCGGTCGAGCCCGCTCACCTCTCCGCGAGCCTGTTCCGGGGCCATGTAGTGCGGCGTCCCCAAGACGGCGCCGCTGGCCGTGACGGACGCGTTCCATTCACGCGCAAGACCAAAGTCCATCACATAGGGCCTGGGAGTCCCGTCGTCGGAGGACTCCACCATGATGTTGGAAGGCTTGATGTCCCGGTGGATGAGCCCGACGCGGTGGGCCGCATGAACCCCCAGAGCAGCCTCACGCATCACCAGTGCCTTCTGCTCGATGGTGAGCGAACGCACCTGGGCGCCGAGCGACTGGCCGTCGATGTACTGCATGGCGATGAAGACCTTCCCCCCGACGTGGCCCACCTCATACACTTGACATACGCGCTCGTGCTTCACCTTGGCCTGAGCACGCGCCTCGGAAACGAAGCGGCAAGTGTGCGATTCCTCGTCGCGGACGAACTTGAGGGCGACCTGTCGGCGCAGGCGTGGGTCCCAGGCCAGGAACACACGACCCATTCCGCCCTGTCCCAGGAACCGCACGGGTTGGTATCGCTCCCACCCGGGGAGCGGGAAAGCAGGGACGTCGGCGTCCCCCGGGGCCAATGCCTGTTCAACCCGGACCGGGTCGACCGTAACGGTCTGCTCGGGAGAGGGCTGCTCACCTGACGGGCGCTCCTCCAGGGCAAGGTTCTCCCGCATCAGAGAGGCAAGTGTCTCTTCCGAAACCCGGCCCCGCTCCTGAAGCAACTCCAGCGGGCTTCGTCCCAGGCGTCGCGCATCCTGAAGCAGGGCCGCCGCCTCCTCGCGGGACAGGATCCCCTCGTCAATCGCGAGCCAGATCTCCGTCTCATCGTCACGATTCATCGATGGGCACCTCAAAGAGAGCAGCGCGCAAAGCCAGCGGCCGTCTCAGTTGAAGGGCCCCGCGCTCCCCGGTCGTTCCTATATCACGAGGTCTCTTCTCAGAAGAGACACGGGAGCCGCTTCGGTCCAAGGAGTGCTCGCGGCATGTCGCCGGACTGTCGAGACATCCCCCTGGGGCGCAATCACCCTACCAACGCGTGCGCTGGCGGAGACGCGCCACGCCCCTTGATGGAAGCGTGAGCAGTCCGATTCGGAAGCGAAGCTCGAGTGGGCACGAGAGGTGCAAACACAGACTTACGCCTGGTGATTCCACCACGCATTGCCGCTCCCTTGCCCCTCTTCAGGTGAAAGCCATGAGAACAATGTCCGAATTCAGCTCGCGAAATTCCAAGCCGCGCGGAGGGTGGGACGCACTCCGCCATGCCACGAAGGTTTCCGCCATGTTGGCAGGAGTCCTCGGTCTGGTGGGGTGCACGCCCGAACAGCAACTCCAGCTCGAGCAAGACGCGTTGAGCAGTTCGCGTGCGGGCCTGACGCTGGGCGGTTCGAGCCTCCTCCACCGCTACAGCTTCACCGCCGGCGGGACCGACTCGGTGAGCGCGGCGCATGCCACGCTCGAGGGGGGTGCCACGACCGTCAATGGCGAGGTGATTCTGAACGGAGCGGGGGCCTATGTGAACCTGCCCATCACCGGGACCCTCGCCAGCCTCCAGGATGCGACCTTCGAGGCGTGGGTGAAGTGGGATTCCGCCTCGGGGCAGACATGGGCGCGCATCTTCGACTTCAACGATGGCGTTTGGAACAAGTCCCTGGTTCTCACCCCGCGCAATGGTGGCTTCGATTCGGGGCCGGCGGCCGATACGCCACGCTTCAGCATCTTCAGCCCGGCCATCAGTGGAGAGGAGCAGGCCACCAGTGCGACCGAGTTCCCAACGGGCGCACTCACGCACGTCGCCGTGACCATGGACAGCGTCACGAGGGTCAACCGCCTGTACATCAACGGCGTGCAGGTGGCTCAGACCACCACCCCTACCGCGCTCACTCCGGCGAGCCTGGGCACGCTCGCGAATGCGTGGTTGGGTCGTTCCGCCTATTCCGCGGATCCATTCTTCAAGGGCTCGATCTCCGAGTTCCGCGTTCACGGCGCTGCGCTGTCGTCGAATGACCTCACCGCCAGCTACCAGGCTGGCCCGGATACCGTGATGGCTCCTGGCACGGAGCACGTGGTCATCTACGGGCGATCGGACGTGGCGGGCATGGCCGCGGACACCACGAGCGTGTACTGGGTCGAGAACCGAACCTGCGGCCAGGTGATGAAGGCGTCGCTCTCCACGGGTAGAGCGCAGGTTCTCGCCTCCGGCCGCGAAAACCCGAGCGCCGTGACCACGGATGCCACGTTTGTCTACTGGGTCGAGAACGGCACGACCATCTTCAAGATGCCCGTCAATGGCGGGAGCATCACATCCCTGGCCTCGGGGCTATCGGGGATTGGCCAGCTCGTCACGGATGGCGCGGAACTCTTCTGGACCCAGGGAGGCTCCATCCTCCACATGCCGGTCCAGGGCGGCACGCCTGCCATTCTCTATACGACGGCCCTGGCTGGCCCCCTTGCAGTGGATGGTCATCATCTCTACTGGATGCAGCCGGGCGGCACCATCGTGAAGGCAGCCAGGCCCGGCGGCCCTGCTTCATCCCTCTGGAATTCGTCGAACTCCACCACGGGTATCGCCAGCGACGGAACGGACCTCTTCATCGCGGAGAACCTGAGTCCATACGACATCCTCCGGCTCCCGGTAGGAGGGAGCCAGTGGGCGCTAGCGTTTGCCGTCAGGTACGGCAACATCACGAGCCTTGCCGTGGGCCCCAACCGCGTCGCCTGGTTCGACCCCAGCCTCGGTGCGATTCTCGCCAAGGGCAAGTAGGGCACGCGGACTCAGGGCCGGCGAGGGGAGCTCAACCGGCTGCTGTTCCCCTCGCTACCGGTCCTGCCCCACGAGCTGCGTCGCCCGGCGGGCCAGCCGCCGCCAGGGATTGGTGCGGCCCCCATTCTCCAGCGTGATTTCCTTCGAGTGCCGCAGGTCCCTGGCCCAGCACCGCGCCAGCTTGCGGACGAAGGACGCGTCGTGGATGACGAGCGAGCCCTCCTTCAGCTTGTTGAGCGACAGCGAGTCCATGTTGGTGGAGCCCACCACGGCGAGCCAGTCGTCCACGAGCAGCGTCTTCGAGTGCAGCATCGACGGCTGGTACTCCCAGATGCGCACGCCCGCGGCCAGCAGCCGCTCGTACGTCGAGCGCTGGGACGCCCTCATGATGGGCACGTCATGGTTGGGCCCCGGCCCCAGGACACGAATCTCCACGCCCTGACGGCACTTCTCCTCCAACTGCTCCAGAATCGCGTTGGGCGGTGAGAAGTATGCGTTGGCAATCCAGATGCGCTCACGCGCGGCGCCAATCACGATGCGAATCATTCGCTCCGCGTCGGTGAGGCCCAGCTTGCCCGCGCTGTCGATGAAGCCCGCGGCGCAGGGGCCCGCGGGTTCCGCTTCCGGAAAGGCGCTCGGTGGAATCAACCCGCCACCCGACTCCTGCCAGTGACGGGAGAACGACAACTGCATCCGGCGCACCTCGGGGCCCTCCACGCGGATGTGCGTGTCGCGCCACTCGTCCGGCTTCAGGCCGTCGCCTTCCCACACCTTCCAGATGCCGAAGCCGCCCGTGTAGCCAATGCGCCCGTCGACGATGACGAGCTTCTGGTGACTGCGCCCCAGCAGACGGCCCAGCACCTTGCCCGCCAGGAGCCGGAAGTAGTGGACCTCCACCCCAGCGTCCGTGAGCACCTTCTCCACCTTCTGGTCGAAGTCACGGTCGCCGCGAATCTCCTCGCTGCCCACCGGGTCCACCACCACGCGGCACGCCACGCCCGCCCGGGCGCGCTCCACCAGCGCCTCCACCACACGGTCCGACAGCTCACAGGGCCGCCAGATGTACACCAGGACATGGACGCTGCTCTGGGCGGCGCGGATGTCCGCCAGCATGCGCTCGAAGACCGCGCCGTTCTCCAGCAACTCCAGCGCGTGTCCGGGAATCAGCCCCACCCCCGTGGACTGGTACAGCGCGAAGGAGAAGGCCTCCGGCCCCGGCGGCAGCGTGAAGGGCCCGTGCATCTCATGTCGCGCACGCTCCACGCTGCCCGAGAAGCCCAGCGCCCCGGGCTTGGGAATCAGCGCCTCCAGCTCCTGCATTTCATCCATACGGGCAAGCTAGGGATGCCTCCCTCCGCTTGGAATGCCGCGCCTGCCCGCCTGCCTCGGGCCCGACGCGTGCTTCCCGTTGCCGCGCGGCGGCAGGCTGGCCACACTGCGCTCGTCCTCAAGCCTCCAGGAGCGCCAACCATGGTGGATGACACCCGACCGACAGCCCACGAGCTGCTGTCCCTTCCTCGACTCGCTCCGCTCGTGCCCATGCTGTACGTGGCCTGGACGGACGGGGAGCTCACGCCGGAGGAGATTCGCGCCATGGGCTCCGCCGCCCGCGCGCAGCCCTGGCTGGACCTGCGCGCCAACACCGTGCTGGCACGCTGGCTGGACCCGCTGGTGCCGCCCAGCCCCGGTGAGCTGGCCCAGGTGCGCGAGCACATCCGCCGCACCGCGGAGCGCCTGTCCCACAGCGAACACAACAACCTCGCCGAGCTGGGCGCGCGGCTCGCCCAGGTGGGCAACGGCGACGAGGGCCTTCCCGCGCCCATGCCGGAGCTGACGCGCGCGCTGGCGCAGCTGGAGGCGTCCCTGGGCGTCTCCGGCAGCGAGGCCGTTCGCGCGCTCGTCCCCGCCGCGTCCCCCAGCCGCGCCGAACAGCGCACGCCCACGTCCTTCGACCCGGAGGCGCTGCGTGCCGTGCTGGACCGGACCTATCCGGAGACGCGCGCCCAGGTGCGCCAGTGGCTGGCGGACCCGGCCTACCGCCACACGGACACGCGCGACACGGCGAAGTACCGGGACCAGGTGCTCGCCTGGCTCAAGGCCATGGCCGACCACGGACTGGGACGCATCGCCTTCCCCGCGGGCAATGAGACGAGCGCGGACCTGGGCGCCTTCGTGACCGCCTTCGAGACGCTGGCCTATTTCGACCTGAGCCTCGTCATCAAGGCCGGCGTCCACTTCGGCCTCTTCGGCGCCAGCATCCTCTTCCTCGGCACCGAGAAGCACCACCGGAAGTACCTGCCCCAGGTGGCTTCACTGGAGCTGCCCGGCTGCTTCGCCATGAGCGAGCTGGGCCACGGCTCCAACGTCCGGGACGTGGAGACGGTGGCCCGCTACGACGCGGAGGCCGGCGAGTTCGTGGTGCACACGCCGACGGAGACGGCGCGCAAGGAGTGGATTGGCAACGCCGCGCGGCACGGGCGCATCGCCACCGTGTTCGCGCAGCTCGAGGTCGGCGGCCGGGCGCTGGGCGTCCACGCGCTGCTGGTGCCACTGCGCGACCCGGCCGGGAAGGTGCTGCCCGGGATTCGCATCGAGGACTGCGGCGAGAAGATGGGCCTCAACGGCGTGGACAACGGCCGCATCTGGTTCGAGCACGTCCGCGTCCCGCGGGAGAACCTGCTGGACCGCTTCGGACAGGTGAACGCGCAGGGCGAATACACCAGCGCCATCACCGGCGACTCCAAGCGCTTCTTCACCATGCTGGGCACGCTGGTGGCGGGCCGGGTGAGCGTGGCCGCCGCGGCGCTGAGCGCGGCCAAGAGCGGGCTCACCATCGCCGTGCGCTACGGCGACCTGCGGCGCCAGTTCGGCCCCGCGGGCGACCAGGAGTTCCGCCTGCTGGACCACCAGGCCCACCAGCGGCGCCTGCTCGTGCCCCTGGCCAAGACGTACGCCATGGACTTCGCGCTCGAATACCTCGTCGAGCGCTACGTGAAGCGCACCGAGGAGGACGCGCGCGAGGTGGAGTCGCTGGCGGCCGGCCTCAAGGCCTACAGCACCTGGCACACCACCGCCGTCCTCCAGGAGGCGCGCGAGGCGTGCGGCGGCCAGGGCTACCTCCAGGCCAACCGGCTGGCGGCGCTCAAGGCGGACACGGACGTGTTCACCACCTTCGAGGGCGACAACACGGTGCTGATGCAGCTGGTCGCCAAGGGCCTGCTCACCGGCTACCGGCAGCGCTTCGAGGACGACCGCGTCTTCGCCGTGCTGAAGCTGCTGGCGGACCGGGCCACCGCCGTGGTGGACCGCAACCCCTTCGCCGCGCGGCGCACCGACAGCGACCACCTGCGCGACAACGACTACCACCTGCGCGCGCTGCGCTTCCGTGAGGACGAGCTGCTGGCCACCGTGTCGCGGCGCCTGCGCAAGCGGCTGAGCGCGGGCGTGGAGGCCTTCGAGGCCTTCAACCAGGTCCAGGTCCACCTGCTGGAGCTGGCGCACGCCCACGTGGAGCGGCTGGTACTGGAGCAGTTCCTCAAGGGCGTGGCCGACGTGAAGGACCCCGGCTTGAAGACGGTGCTGGGACGCCTGTGCGACCTCTACGGCCTGTCCTGCCTGGAGTCCGCCAACGGCTGGTTCCAGGAGCACGGGTGGCTGGAGGGCACCAAGGCGAAGGCCATCCGCAAGGAGGTGACGCGGCTGTGCGCCGAGCTCCGCCCGGACGCGGTGGCGCTGGTGAACGCGTTTGGAGTACCGGACACCTGCCTCGCCGCGCCCATTGGATTGGGCCACCTGTCGCCATGAGGTGAACGTTTGGGGCGGGCGGCACTGCCCGCCTGCCGCCCCCATGCACAGCATCGTGGGGCCATGACACGACACACGACGATTCTGATGTGCGCCCTCGGGTGGCTGTCGGGCTGCGCCACGATGTCTCCCGTGGAGCGCGCGGCCGCCCTGGAGGCCCAGAACAAGCAGCGGGTGCGGCAGCTCACCGAGGAGCTCTACAACCTGCGCAAGCTGGACCGCATCCCGGAGTTCATCGCCGAGGACTTCGTGGACCGCTCCCAGGGCGCGCCCCTCAACGCGGTGGGACCCGCCTTCATCCGTCAGCAGGCGGAGGCCAGCTTCAAAAAGTTCCCCGAGCTGAAGTTCGACATCCTCCACCTGGTGGCGGACGGCGACCTGGTGCTCGCGCACTGGAAGGCCACCGCGCCGGCCCCCCAGCCCCTCCTGCTGCAAGGGCACTCCCTGTACCGGCTGCGCGACGGCAAGGTGGTGGAGTCCTGGGACATCTCCGACCGCCTGTCGCCGCTGCTCCAGCGCGGCTACAAGGTGGTGCCGCCCACGCTGTAGCCTTCGGCTCAGCCGCCAGGCGCGCGGAACACCGCGCCGTCCTGGCCTTCCACCACCAGGCTGGCGCCATCCGACGGCGACACCCGGAGCGCCACGCGTGGCAGCCCCTTGCGGTCCCTCAGCACCAGACCGGGAGAGCCATGCTCGTCCGCACCCAGGATGGCCCGGGGCCGTCCGTCCGCGTCCGACAGCTCCAGCCGCGACGAACCATCCACCTGGAGGCCCACCGCGAACAGCTCCCCGCCGCCGGGCTTGGACAGCGTCAGGCGCGGCGCCTCGTCGGAGTACACCATCAGCTCCGCCAGGGACTGGCCCTCGGCGGTGGAGAAGCGCAGCCGGGGCGAGCCGTCCTCGCCCACGCCCAGGAGCGCCCGGGGCCGGCCCTCGCCGTCGCGCAGCACCAGGCCCGCGTTGCCCTGCGCGTCGGTGTCCAGCGTGGCCCGCGTCTGCCCGCGCGCGTCCGTGAGCACCAGCCGGGAGGCCACCAGCGTCCCGGAGGACACGTCTTCGCCCCGGAGCGCCGCCGCGCCCAGCCCCAGTCCCGCCAACGCGAGCGCGGTGAACGTCAGCCCCTGCCACCGCCGGCAACTGCGCTCCAGCCGCACCATCCGTGCTTCGAGCGAATCCGAATCCATTCGAACGCCTCCTCGCGAAGAGAAGCTAACGGAAGCGGGCCCGGTGCGCGCGCCCGACTGTCCAGCAGTGACGACCCGCCCACCCCCACCATGGTCGCCGTGCCGCCGCTGACCTATTTGCGCATCCACCACTACCAGGAAGGCCCCATGACTTCACGACTCCGGCTGCTGCCGCTGTTGGCCCTGCTCTCGCTGACAACCTGCGTGCGCAATCCCGCCACCGGCAAGCGCATGCTGTCGCTCGTCTCTCAACAGGACGAGATTGCCCTGGGCAAGCAGAGCGCGGAGGAGGTGCGCGGCTCCATTGGCCTCATCCAGGAGCCCAAGGTCCAGGAATACGTCGCCCGGGTGGGCCTGCCCATGGCGAAGGCCTCCGAAAGGCCGGAGCTGCCCTGGACGGTCCAGGCCGTGGATGACCCGGTGGTGAACGCCTTCGCCCTCCCCGGAGGGCCCGTGTTCGTGACGCGGGGCCTGCTGACCGCGATGAACTCCGAGGCGGAGCTGGCCTCCGTGCTGGGACACGAAATCGCCCACATCACCGCACGGCACTCCGTGGAGCAGATATCCCAGGCTCAGCTCGCCCAGGCCGGCCTGCTGCTGGGCAGCGTGCTCAGCGAGGACGTGGCCCGCTTCGGGGGCCTGGCCGCCGCCGGCCTCCAGTTGCTGTTCCTCAAGTACGGCCGCGACGACGAGCGCCAGGCGGACGAACTGGGCTTCAAGTACATGCTGAACGGCGGCTACGACGTGCGCCAGGCAGCCAACGTCTTCGCCACCCTGGACCGCGTGGGCAAGGCCGCGGGCGGACAGAGCCTCCCGACGTGGCTGTCCACCCACCCCGACCCGGGTGACCGCGTGAAGACGGCGCAGGAGCGCGCCGCGAAGGCCCACGTGGACTTCAACCAACTCAAGGATGGCCGGGAGGAATACCTCGCCATGCTCCAGGGCATGGCCTACGGCAACGACCCGCGGCAGGGCTTTTTCCGGGGCAACGTCTTCATGCACCCGGGACTGCGCTTCCAGCTCACCTTTCCCCAGGGATGGAAGACGGCGAACCAGCCGCAGCAGGTGGCGGGCATCAGCCCGCAGGAGGACGCCATCGTCGGGCTGGTGCCCACCGGCAACATCGCGCCGCAGGAGGCGATGCAGCGCTTCCTCGCGCAGGAAGGCATCCAGCCGGTGAGCGCGGCGCCCACGGGCTTCCCGCAGGGCGCCGCGTTCTTCCAGGCGCAGACGGAGCAAGGCGTCATCGCCGGCGTCACGGCCTTCGTGTCGCAGGGCGGCACCACGCTCCAGCTCCTGGGCTACACCGGCGCGCAGCAGCTTCCCGCCTACGAGGACGCCTTCCGCGCCACCTTCTCCAGCTTCGGCGAGCTGACGGACGCCTCCGCGCTGGCCGTCCAACCCGCACGGATTGAACTGGCGAAGGTGACGTCACCCATGACGTTGCAGCAGTTCAACGAGCAGCACCCGTCCACCATCCCCGTGGAGGAGCTGTCCATCATCAACGGCGTGCAGCCCGGTGACATGCTTCCCGCGGGTCGCACCGTGAAACGCGTGACGGGCGGGGTGCGGTCCACGCCCTGAGCCGTGCTCCGGCAGGGTGCGCCGGAGCATGGTGCGTCTCTCAGGATTCGACGTCGCTGTCGTCGCAACGCGACACGACAGCAACAGAACGACGAAGCCTGTTCCCCTTCGAAGCCGTTCATTCCGTTCCGGAACGAAGCGGGGGCATGGGCGTCGAACGGAATCGAACATTCACATTGAATCATCCGAAACCCGATTTTCCCCGGAAGGCACGCGGCGCATCATGAGCGGAATGAGCCACCACGAACGCGAGCGGTTGGCGACGGCCTACGCGGCGACGCGCTACATCATCCGGCCCCATCCCAGCACGGGTGGCGTCGAGCAAATCCTGCGGGCGGGCGCCTTGCACCCGGCGCTGGACGCAACGCTTGCGGCACGCGGCCACCGCGAGTGGGCCTTCCTGACGGCGTGGAATCCCGGCTCGCAGTGGCGGAGCGGCGAGGAGAACCGCCGCGCGCAGGAGCGCATGGTCGCGCAGCTCGTCGCCGGGGGTTGGGGGGCCGCCCCCGCGCTGGGCGAGGCGGATGACGGCAGTTGGTGCGAGCAGAGCCTCTTCGTCCCCGGGCTTCCCCGCGAGGAGGCCGGACGCTTCGGCCGCGCCTACGGACAAGTCGCCGTGCTAGTGGGACGCACGGGAGGCCAGGCGGAGCTGCTGTTCTGCGAGGAAGCCCGCGCACCCGCCCCGTGAAGCACGCGGACAGGGTGCCCCCGCGCCGCCCGTGAGGACCGGGGCGCGGGGCGACGCCCACGCTCAGGGAATGGGGCCTCGGGGCTGCCCCGCCGCCGGCACGGTGCCGCTGCCACCCAAGGCGGCGTCACCCGGGTTCTCCGGGATGACTTCCAGCTCGCGGGCATTGATGACCCTGCGCGCCAGCTCATCGAACTCGATTTCCAGCACGCGGCCGGGCTGGTCCGCGAGGCCGAAGCGGATGCGCCAGAAGTTGGGGCGGATCTCCACCGCCTCCCCGGCCTGGGCCAGCACCAGTGAGTTGTTGCGGGCGTATTCCTCGCCGGCCTGGACCACGTCCCGGGCTCCCAGCTCCGTCTGCACGGCGGCCGAGCTGGGAGGGGCGGGGGGACGGCCGGTGGGCCCCGTCGCGCAGGCCATGGAGGCCAGGATGGCGCCGGGCAAGAGGAACCGGGGGACGATGCGAAATCGGATCGGCGTCATATGCCCATGGTGAGCACGCCGCGTGCCACCTGCAGGCAGGGAAGCCGGAAACGTCCAGTGCAGAACCTGCCTCCGGCGCGGCGCCCGTGTGGCACCCCGCCGGGAGGAGCACCCCGCCCCGGCATGCGTCCGGGGCGGGAAGGGCCCTACTTCGCCGGAGCGGGCGTCGGGGCGATGGCGCGCTGCTTCTCCACCACCTCGTCGATGAGGCCGTACTGCCGCGCATCCTCGGCGCTCATGAAGTAGTCGCGCTCGGTGTCCTTCTCGATGCGCTCGATGGTGTGCCCCGTGTGCTTCACGATGAGGCCGTTGATGTAGCTGCGCAGGCGGAGGATTTCCTTGGCCTGGATGTCGATGTCCGTGGCCTGACCCTGCGCGCCGCCCAGCGGCTGGTGAATCATGATGCGGCTGTTGGGCAGGGCGTAGCGCTTGCCCTTCGCCCCCGCCAGCAGCAGCAGCGCGCCCATCGAGGCCGCCTGCCCGACGCAGATGGTGGACACCGGACACTTCACGTACTGCATGGTGTCGTAGATCGCGAGGCCCGCCGTCACGGAGCCACCCGGCGAGTTGATGTAGAGGTTGATGCCCTTGTCCGGGTCCTCCGACTCCAGGAAGAGGAGCTGGGCAACGATGATGTTGGCCACGTCGTCATTGACAGGCGTGCCCAGCATGATGATGCGGTCCTTGAGGAGCCGGCTGTACAGGTCGTACGCCCGCTCGCCGCGGTGCGTGGTCTCGATGACGAAGGGGACGTTCATGACGCCCCTACCCTAATCGCCCTTCCGCCGCCGCGCCCGTCCCTTCTTCCCGGAGCGTGCGCTGCCCCACGCTTCGACGCCGGGGCCCCCTGCTCCCCTGGGGGCCTACCCCTTGTGGCCCGTCATGTCCTCCGGGCGGACCCACTGGTCGAACTGCTCGGGTGTGACGAGCCCCAGCGCCACGGCCGTCTCCTTGAGCGTCGTGCCGTCCCTGTGGGCCGTCTTGGCGATTTTCGCCGCGTTGTCGTAGCCGATGTGGGGGTTGAGCGCCGTGACGAGCATCAGGCTGCGCTCCAGGTTCTCCTGGATGCGGGGCCGGTTGGGCTCGATGCCCACCGCGCAGTGCAGGCGGAAGCTGCGCATGCCGTCCGCCAGCAACCGGCAGCTCTGGAGCACGTTGTGGGCGATGAGCGGCTTGAAGACGTTGAGCTGGAAGTTGCCGGACGCCCCACCCACGGTGACGGCGACGTCGTTGCCCATCACCTGGGCGCACAGCATGGTGAGCGCCTCGCTCTGGGTGGGGTTCACCTTGCCCGGCATGATGGAGCTGCCCGGCTCGTTCTCCGGGATGGTGATTTCCGCCAGCCCCGAGCGCGGCCCCGAGGACAGCCAGCGCACGTCGTTGGCCACCTTGAAGAGCACCACCGCCAGCCCCTTCAGCGCCCCGTGCGCCTGCACCAGCGCGTCGTTGGCGGCCAGCGCCTCGAACTTGTTGGGCGCGGTGACGAAGGGGTGGCCGGTGAGCTGGGCCAGCTCCTGCGCCACCCGCTCGGCATAGCCCTTGGGGGCGTTGAGGCCGGTGCCCACCGCCGTGCCGCCCAGGGCCAGCTCCAGGAGGTGCGGCAGGGTGCGCTCCAGGTGGCCCTTCGCGTGGTCCAGTTGCGCCACGAAGCCGCTGACCTCCTGCCCCAGCGTCAGGGGCGTGGCGTCCTGCAAGTGGGTGCGGCCCACCTTCACCACGTCATGGAAGGCGCGGGCCTTCTGCGCGAGCACGTCGCGCAGCGCCTTCAGCTCCGGCAGCACGTGCTCGGTGATGGCGGCCACAGCGGCCACGCTCATCGCGGTGGGGAAGACGTCGTTGGAGCTCTGCCCCTTGTTGACGTCGTCGTTCGGGTGGACCTTGCGGCCCTCGCCGCGCTCGCCGCCCAGCAGCTCCGAGGCGCGGTTGGCGAGCACCTCGTTCGTGTTCATGTTCGTCTGCGTCCCGCTGCCCGTCTGCCAGACGCTCAAGGGGAACTCCGCGTCGTGCTGGCCGGCCAGCACCTCGTCCGCGGCCTGGATGATGGCCTCGCCCTTCTCCTTCGCCAGCGAGCCGTTCTCCACGTTCACCCGCGCGGCGGCCTTCTTCACCAGCACCAGGGCGCGGATGAGGGCCAGCGGCATGCGCTCCGTGGAGATGGCGAAGTTCTGGAGGCTGCGCTGCGTCTGCGCGCCCCACAGCCGGTCGGCGGGGACGTCGATGGGACCGAAGGTGTCTTTCTCGGTACGGACGTTCTTCGTGCTCACGCGCGGGGCTCCTCGGAAAGAAGGGTGGGCCCCATCGAATAACAGGCCGGAGCCTTCAGGCAGGGCTCCGGCGTGATTTTCTCCGTTGGACGCTGAGCACTACACCCGGCGCTCGACGCGGGGCGTGCGCTCCGAATTGCCCAGACCGGACAGCCAGCTGTACGTGCGCCGCAAGGGCGCGGTGCCCGTCGCCGACGGCGGCGTGAAGGCCCACAGCAGCAGGTACACCATCAGCGCGGTGCCCCCGGACACCGCCAGCGCCACCACGAAGCCCACGCGAATCAGCGCCGCGTCCACACCCAGCTCCCGCCCCAGCGCCGCGCACACCCCGGTCAGCAGCCGCCCATCCACGCCCCGGTGCATGGGCTCCGTGCGCGCGCCGCAGCGCGGGCACCTCCGGACCTCCAGGCTCACTTCCTCGGTGCAGGTGGCGCAGCGTCTCTTGGCGTCCATCACATCTCCCTTCTGGGGCCACTCCCACTTGGCGTCCGTGGCCCTCATTCCTACCTACGCGCCCTGGTGCACCCCATTGCATACGCTCCGGGGACGATCTGTTGATTTACAGATTTAACACACCGGCTGTTGACACAGTTACAGGCAAGCAGGCAAAGATTCACTCCGCACTTCCTTTTTGCCCTCGTAGGACTCATTTTCCGAGCCGTCACAGCAGATTTACAACGCACCTAGCCAAAGGAGCTCAGATGTCGGACCAAGCCCCCTCTGTGAATCCCCCGGCGTTCGGACCGGGAGTGGTGGTGAAGGGGCCCTGGCACCCCGACTACGCCGAGGTCCTCACGCCCGAGGCCCTGGAATTCGTGGCGAAGCTGGCCCGCAACTTCGGCGAGCGCCGGCTGGCCCTCCTGGAGCGCCGCAAGACGGTGCAGGCGGCCTGGAGCAAGGGAGAGCGGCCCCACTTCCTGCCGGAGACGAAGGCCATCCGGGAGGGCGACTGGACGGTGGCTCCCCTGCCCGCCGACCTTCAGGACCGCCGCGTGGAGATCACCGGCCCGGTGGACCGGAAGATGGTCATCAACGCGCTGAACTCCGGGGCGAATGTCTTCATGGCGGACTTCGAGGACGCCAACAGCCCCACCTGGGACAACGTGGTGCGCGGGCAAATCAACCTGCGCGACGCCGTGCGCGGCACCATCTCCTTCACGGCGGAGAACGGGAAGCACTACGCCCTCAACCCGAAGCGCGCCGTGCTCTTCGTGCGCCCCCGCGGCTGGCACCTGCCGGAGCGGCACATCGAAATCGACGGCAAGCCCATCTCCGGCTCGCTGTTCGACTTCGGGCTCTTCTTCTTCCACAACGCCCGGGAGCAGCTCGAGCGCGGCACCGGCCCCTACTTCTACCTGCCGAAGATGCAGAGCCACCTGGAGGCCCGGCTGTGGAACGACGTGTTCCACCTGGCCCAGGCGGAGCTGGGCATCCCGCGCGGAACCATCAAGGCCACCGTCCTCATCGAGACGCTGCCCGCCGCGTTCGAGATGGACGAAATCCTCTACGAGCTGCGCGAGCACTCCGCCGGCCTCAACTGCGGACGCTGGGACTACATCTTCAGCTTCATCAAGACGCTCCAGTCGGACACCCGCGTGGTGCTGCCCGACCGCGGCCAGGTGACGATGGACAAGGCGTTCCTCAACGCCTACTCGCAGCTGCTCATCCAGACCTGCCACCGCCGCAACGTGCACGCCATGGGCGGCATGGCGGCCTTCATCCCCATCAAGGGGGACGCGGCGGCCAACGACGCCGTCATGGACAAGGTCCGCGCGGACAAGCTGCGCGAGGTGAAGAACGGCCACGACGGGACGTGGGTGGCGCACCCCGGCCTCGTTGCAATCGCGCGCGACATCTTCGACTCGCACATGAAGGGCCCCAATCAGCTCTCCAACAAGCGCGAGGACGTGAAGATTGGCGAGGCGGAGCTGCTCAAGGTGCCGTCCGGCACGCGCACCGAGGAAGGCCTGCGCCACAACATCCGCGTGGGCATCCAGTACACCGCCGCGTGGCTGGGCGGCCTGGGCTGCGTGCCGCTCTACAACCTGATGGAGGACGCGGCCACCGCCGAAATCTCACGCGCCCAGGTGTGGCAGTGGATCCACCACGGCGCCACCCTGGAGGACGGCCGCAAGGTGACGCCCGCCCTCTTCCGCGACGCGCTGGGCGAGGAGATGGGCCGCCTCGAGAAGGAAGGCGCCAAGGAGCACTACGGCGCCGCCCACCTGGAGCGCGCGCGCGTGCTCTTCGAGCAGCTCTCCACCGCCAGCACCTTCGAGGACTTCCTCACCCTGCCGGCCTACGACGCCCTGGAAGCCCAACGCTGAACCCTTCGCACTTTCGCAGCAGCAACCCACCACTTTTACCGTAGCGAGGAGCCCACGATGTACGACGCCACTCCGACGACCGCCGATGCCTCCCCTCACGCCAAGCTCCACGCGCGGCGTTTCGAGGGCATCCAGCGCAACTACGCCCCGAAGGACGTGGAGAAGCTCCGCGGCTCCATCACCGTCAGCCACACGCTGGCGGAGCTGGGCGCGAAGAAGCTCTGGGAGCTGCTCCACACCGAGGACTACATCAACGCGCTCGGGTCGCTCACCGGCAACCAGGCGGTGCAGATGGTGCGCGCGGGCCTGAAGGCCATCTACCTGTCCGGCTGGCAGGTGGCGGCGGACGCGAACTCCGCGGGGCAGATGTACCCGGACCAGAGCCTCTACCCGGTGGACAGCGTCCCCACCGTGGTCCGCAAGATCAACAACGCCCTGCGCCGCGCGGACCAGATTGACCACGCGGAGGGCCGCAAGGACCGCTACTGGTTCGCGCCCATCATCGCCGACGCCGAGGCCGGCTTCGGTGGCCCGCTCAACGCCTTCGAGCTGATGAAGGGCATGATTGAAGCGGGCGCCGCCGGCGTGCACTTCGAGGACCAACTGGCCAGCGAGAAGAAGTGCGGCCACATGGGCGGCAAGGTGCTGGTGCCCACCAGCCACTTCATCCGCACCCTCAACGCGGCCCGGCTCGCGGCGGACGTCATGGGCGTGCCCACGCTGCTGGTGGCCCGCACGGACGCGGACAGCGCCAAGCTGCTGATGAGCGACGCGGACGAGTACGACCACGCCTTCATCGACAAGAAGTCCGGCCGCACCCCGGAAGGCTTCTACCGCCTCAACGGCGGCCTGGACTGCGCCATCGCCCGCGGCCTGGCGTACGCGCCGTACGCGGACCTGGTGTGGTGCGAGACGAGCACCCCGGACCTGGCCCAGGCGAAGAAGTTCGCCGAGTCCATCCGCGCCAAGTACCCGAACAAGCTCTTGGCCTACAACTGCTCGCCGTCCTTCAACTGGAAGAAGAACCTGGACGACGCCACCATCGCGAAGTTCCAGCGCGAGCTGGGCGCCATGGGCTACAAGTTCCAGTTCGTCACCCTGGCCGGCTTCCACGCGCTCAACTTCGGGATGTACGAGCTGGCGCGGAAGTACAAGGACCGTGGCATGGCGGCCTACAGTGAGCTGCAGCAGGCCGAGTTCGCGGCGGAGAAGGACGGCTACACCGCCACCCGCCACCAGCGCGAGGTGGGCACCGGCTACTTCGACCAGGTGGCCGAGGCCATCTGCGGCGGCAACGCCAGCACGCTCGCCCTGACGGAGTCCACCGAGGCCCACCAGTTCTAGGCAACGGCGCCTCCTGAAGTCCCAAGAAGGCCGCGGCTGACGGGGAGCACGCCCGTAAGTCCGCGGCCTTCGGGCGTTTTCGGCCTTTCGCGCAACTTCGCCGGCGGCCGGGCGATAATGGGGTTTCGAGAGGTCCGACACGTGCGTGGTGCGCGTCCCGGGCCGAGACGGAGGCGCCATGACCCGCATCAACTCCTTCACCGGTCCGATGATTCAGCCCGCCACCACGCAGGCGCAGAGCCGCGCCGCGAGCACGAGCTTTGGCGCGCTGGTGAACCCGATGGCCCCTGCCAACCGGCCTGGGGATCCGCTGATGGTGTCGGGGGGCGCGGTGGTCGCCTCGGCGCTCGCCTCGGTGGGCAGCTCGCCGAACAACGGCCTCCTGAACTCCTACCTGTCCGCCGTGGGCCGCGGGCCCATCTCCGAGGACGGCTCGCGGGGCCCGGCGTCCCAGGCCCCGGCCGGCTCGGAGCAGGCGCAGCAGGAGCAGGTCCTGATGGAGCTGGCGGAGATGTCCGCCGCGACGCTGTCGAACTCCATCCTGCACATGGGCAACAAGATGAAGGTGGACCTCGACCGGGAGTAAGGGTCACCCCTTCTTCTTGTCGCTCTCCGCGTTGTAGGCGTCGCGCTGGCCTCGTTGCAGCTCGGGGCCCTTGCGCCACGGTAATTCGACGTCGGTGCGCTGACCGCCGTTGTGCTCGGAGACATCGTTGAGGAACTCGGCGCGCCCCTCGGCGGGGACGCGCTCGCCGTCTTCCTCGGGGTCCTTCTGCTTCTTCGGATCCAGCGGGATGCCCGCGCTGCGCTTGAGGTAGTCCTTGGGGTCCATGTCTCCAAAGTGGAGACGCCCACCGTCCGCGAGCAGGGGGCGGGCAGGCGGGCGGGCCCGCGCTGGCTCAGTTGAGGTACTTGGGCCGGGGCGGCTCGGCGGGCTGCTGCTTCATCATCTCCAGCCCCTGCCGGGTGAGGACGAAGCGGACGACGCCGGAGCCCCGCTCGGTCTCGATCTCCGCCTCGAAGGCCGGCCCGGCGATGCCGCCGAAGGACACGTCCTTGCGCAGGTTCACCACCCGGCCGCTCACCATGTCCCCGGCCACTTCCTTGGCGCCCTCACCGCGCTGGTGGAGTTCGTAGGCCACCTGGTGCAGCGTCATCGCCAGCGAGGGCGACAGCGGCTGGTTGCTGAAGAGGACGGAGATGAGGAGCCAGTAGGGAGGTGCCTGGTCGGTGGACATCGCGTCCCCATCCTAAGCGCCTGGCGGAGCGGAGGCGCGTGGAAGTGACGGGCCCCCTTGCGAGCGCCTAGCGGGTGGGCAGCTCACGGAAGGTGATGCCCTCCAGCTCCAAGCGCTGCACCGCCTCCTTGAATCGCTCGGTGCCCACCATCACGGTCGCGAAGTTGCCCACGCGGAAGACGTCGCGGTCCGGCATCCTCACGTTCCAGGCCGAGAATAATAGGGCCGGATGGGTCCGCTCATGAGCTGGGAGCGATAGATGAGTTCCCCTGCGTACTTGAAGATCTCTTCAGGAGACGCGCCTGGGTTGCGACCTCTGAAGTCGCGCCACGCCTGATTCCACGCACCACCCCAACTGGGGAACAGCATGACAGCGCCCCGAGGCAGCTGCTGCCCATCCCCTGAGACATCCCCTCGTACATAGGACGGCGTAGACCTCTCTGAAGAACATCTGCTCAAGGACGAGTTCGCCGAAACGCCTCATCAGAGGCTCGAATCAATGGTCTTTCATCATGGGCAGCGCGCCGTAGAAATACAGCCCCTGGTTGAAGAGCGAATGGGTGCGCCTGGTGACGGTGTTCGCCTCGAGCATCCGGTCCAGGCCGGCGTCCTCGGCGGCCGCCCCAAGCAGGGTGAGCAGCGCCACGGCCATCGCACTCACCAGCAGCAATCGGTCGCGCCGCTCCGGGTCCTTCAGACGAGCGGAGGACAGGCCCTTACCGAATCTCCAGTCCTTGGCATCGCGGAAGCTCTCTCCATCGATAAGCGCCGCCCGTAGAGTTTCACCAACTCCGCGGCGCTGGCCGCAAAGCTCGTGGCCAGACACCAGGCATCCTTCATCCCAGGCGCCTTCACCACCGCGACGGCCGTGAGGCCGTAGCGCCGGGCTGTGACGGTCGCGTTCTTCAAAGCCGTCGCGCGTCCACTCCGGGGGACCCACTCGGCAGCGGTCCGCACGACGCCCTTCGCATCCTCGACGTGGATGCACTCGCGGAAGCGGATGACGAAATCGAAGCCAAGCTCCGCGTTCAGCAACTCGAACAACTCGACATCCCCAAAGCCATGGTCAGCCAGCACCGTCACCTTGACGCCCTCGGGCAGCACCTCGCGAAGCCAGCGCAGCACCAGGTCCTCCGCCTCGTTCCGGTTGCCGGTCAGGCCACTTTTGAGGGCCGTATGCCACAGGAGCGAGGTGGCGCGTCCGTGCTTCGTCAGCCACGGCGGCTGGGCAGGCTGGAGGAGTTCGCGGCGCTGGTGACGTTCCTGGCGTCGGAGTCGATCGCGTCTATCAGCGGACGGTCTATCGCCTACGACGACGGAGCGCCGTGGGGGGCTTCTGGTCGCCGGGCCTGGGTGGTATAGGCTGTAAGCAGCATCCCGCGTGTTCGCGGCCGGCCTCGCCAACCGGACCCAATCCGGCGTCCTGTGTGTCCTCGCAGTCCCGTCTGGTGTGGTCCTCGCGCGAGCACCTCCGCGCGCAGTTGCTCAACCTGCTGGAAACAACTCCCCCGGAATCCTCCGACTCACGAAACCGAGCGCTCTGGCTGCTTGGCATCGTCGGCGGCGCGCCCCTTCCGCTCCTGCGGTCGATGATCCTCGATCGGGGAACATATCCAGACCTCCAGAGCATGGCGCTGACGGTCGGGGCGCAGCAGGGCCTGTGGCTTTCGGGAGCGGAGCTGGCCCGGCTCCACGAGGAGCACGTTCGTGCAATCGGCACGGGCCTCTCGTTGGAAGTGGCCCTGCGCTACGCGAGGCTCGACGCTTTCACGACACCGCTGAAGGACATGCTGCTCCGGTTGTCCCCCCACGACCGGGCACGTCTCCTCTGCACATTCCCATTCATTCAAGTTCCGCAGCCTCGCGCCTACGTCGATTGGTTGTTCGCGCATTGGTACGAAGTCGACCGTCCCCTCATCGACGCCGAGGGCGACCAGGGTCATGACTTCAACTTCGACGTGGCTTTCTCCCAGCGGGAGCGGCCCGAGGCCTGGGCGCTCCTGATGACGTGGAGCCAGGACCTGAGTGCCGAGGCCCTGGAGCGGAAGGTCATGCGGAACGCGTGGGGGTGGGAGATGTCGCGCGACGAGCTGTCACGGTTCGTGGGCGCGAACCCCGCGCTTCGTCACGGGGCGGCGGAAGGACTCATGCTTCCCCTGGAGGAGCTGCGAGCCCACTTCGGAGATGACAGGCTGTTGCGTCGGCTTGACTCCGTCGTCCGGATGGAGAGAGCAGCCGGACTCGCGCCCTACGGCATCCTGGCGCATCCGCCCGCCTTCGACTGGGCACTGCCTGTCCTGGGGCAATGGAACGAAGCGCGGCGGCGCGTCCTGCCCCGGTGGCTGTGTGACTTCGAGTTGGAGGAGAACGCCCGGAGGAGTCTGCTCGAACAGCTGTGCGACCACGACCCGGCCATGGCCATGCGCTGGGCCCGGGTGGCCATGCGCTATCCTGGCAATACGTCTCTCATCGTCAGCGTCCTCCGGCTGGCGCTGGACTCGCGAGCCCCGGACGCGCGGCCCCTGTTCCTCGACGCGCTGGAAGGACCGGACGCGGAAGCGCGCCCCCTGGCCATCGCGGGGCTGGTGATGCTCGGTGAAGCCAGCGCGGCGTGGACCGACCGCCTCCTCTCCCTGACGAATGACGCGCATCCCGAGGTCCGGCTGCATGCGCTCGCGGGGCTCGTCCAGCAGGGGCAGCGCCAGTGGCTGGAAGTGCTTCGGCCCCTGGCGCGTGAAGCAGCGGCCCCAGGAGTGCGTGCCCAGGCGCTCCGGTGGCTCGGAGTGCTGGACGGGGAAGCCAGCCGGCCTCTGTTCATGGACGTGCTTGCCCAAGCACCTTCGCGAGGGGACGAGGACCTCTACCCCTGCTGCTCAACGCCGTTCCTCTCTCCTGAACTCAGGGAAGCCGTCGTGGCGCTCTCCCAACTGGGCACGGACGAGGACCTCTCCGCGCTCCTGGAATTGGTACAGCGAGGTTACCTCTGCGAGTTCCTGGGCGACCTGCTCGCGCAGCACCTGGTTCGACGCGAGGCACAGCCCTGACGTCATGGGGTAGACTTCAGGTCTGTCTTGCCCGTTCCGCGCGGCCCTTACCCCGCACGCGGGCGACGGCGTGAGGCAATGCCCTCGGCGAGCGCGACCTGCTGCTTCCAGTGCCCATACAAGCGCCCCTGCGAGGCCAGCCGGTCCAGCTTGCGCTGTGTCGCCTCATCCACCGACCCGGGCGGCGCATCACGGAAGGGCGTCCCCGGCAGCGGCATGAATGTATGCCCATGCACGCGCGCGCCCAGGCCCGCCAACTTCTCCATCAGCGCCACCGTGGCATCCACGTCCGCGGGCTCCTCGCCGGGCAGCCCGAGGATGAAGTCCACGTTGGGCACGAAGCCACACTCCACCGCGATGCGGGTGGCGCGCACCACCGTCTCCACGTCGTGCCCCCGGCGAGTGCTCTGGAGGATGCGCTCGGAGCCGGACTGGCCGCCGATGATGAGGTTGTCGTTGTGGACGTAGCGCTTGAGCAGCGCCAGCGCCTCGGGCGTGACGTGCTCGGGGCGGACCTCCGACGGAAAGGTGCCGTAGTAGACGCGCCCATCGGGCGCCATGGCCTCCTTCACGGCGGCAAGCAGCGCCTCCACCGCGTCCAGGTTCACCGACTCGTCGGCGGTCCCGTAGGACATGGAGGTGGGCGTGATGAAGCGGATGTCGCGCCGGCCCGAGCGCCGCAGCTCCCGCGCCCAGTGCGCCACGTTGGCCACGGAGCGGTGGCGGAAGCGCGCCTTGCTCATGAACGGCGTCTGGCAGAAGCGACACGCGTAGATGCAGCCGCGCGTAATCTCGATGGCGCCGTACTGCCCGTTGCGCGCCGCGAAGGGCGGGAAGTCGTCCAGTTGCACGCCCTCCCCTCGGCCGTGCTGCACCAGCTTCCCGTCCTTCAGATACGCGACGCCGTGCGTCTCACGCGGCTCCTCGCCGCGCAGCACCCGGCCGAGCAAGGCGCGCAGGGAGTACTCACCCTCGCCCACCGCCACCAGGTCGAAGCCCGCCTGAAGCGTCTGGAGCGTCTCCGCCGTGGCGTGCACGCCGCCGGCGATGCACAGCACGTCCCGTCCCCCCAGCCGCTCACACACCCATGCCAGCTCCTCCGCCGCCGGGGCGAAGCTGGCCGAGTAGAAAGACCACGCCGCCACCACCGTGTCTCCGGCGTCCACGCGCTCGCGAATCGTGTCCAGCAGCGTCTCGCGGCTGCGCGGAAAGTACAGCGTCACGTCCGCCAGCGCCGGGTCCGACTCCACGGCGCCCGCAAGCACGGTGAAGGCGTACTTACCCGGGTACTGGTAGCTCAGGACGAGCGAAACACGGCGAGATGGCTGCATGCTGGAAGCGCTTTATGCCACAGGGCCGGCGGCGCAGGCACACGGGCAGGCAGCCGGGCCCGCCGCGTGCGCCCGTGGCCCGTCAGGGAGAAGGCACCAGCGAGAGGGCCAACGTGTTGAATGCAGGGAACTCCATGACGTCTGGGGGAACCCGCCCGTCCGGCACAGCCATGCGCACCACCACCAGGTCCTGCTCCGGCGCCACCAGCAGGAGCTGCCCGAAGGAGCCTCGCGCGGAGTAACCCCGGGGCGAGCCCTCCACGTGCGTGCGCAGCGGGATGCGGGCGCTCTTCTCCATGAACGCCATGACGCCCTTCATCCCGCCCAGCCGCTCGGAGAGCACCTGCATGAAGTCCCCGGAGGGAATCGGCTTGTCCACCACGTCCCGCAGGCGGGACAGCGACGCCTCCGGCATGCCGTTGCGACGCGCCTCGTTCACCATGTCCTGCCCCAGCACGCGGAACGCCTTGTCGTAGACGAGCCACCACAACAAGCCCGCCGTGGGGGTGTGGGCCTGAGATGGCGCGGCGGTGGATTCCTGAATCCAGGCCTCGCTCAGGATGCGCTGCCCCTGCCAGACGCCCCGCTGGAGCATCAACTGGCCCACCTTGGCGAAGTCCACGGGGTGCAGGCGCAGGCCGGACATGCCCAGCGGATTGCCGGACGGGTCCTTCTGCCAGAACACGTCACGGATGCCGAGCGGCTCGAAGAGGCGCCGCATGAGATAGGCGTCCAGCTTCTCGCCCGAGGCGCGCTCCACCACGCCCGCCAGCAGGTTGGTGGCCTTGTTGTTGTAGAAGAACCGGCTGCCCGGCACGTCCACCACGTGGCTGTCCAGCGCGTAGCGGACGAAGTCCCGCGATTCGTAGATGTCCATCGCGCTGGCGTTCGCGGCCAGCCCCGAAGTGTGGCTGAGCAGGTGCCGCAAGGTGACCTTCCCCTTGAGGCCGTCCTTCCACTCCGGGAAGAAGGCGGAGACAGGCGCGTCGACGGAAGGAATGCGGCCCTCGTCGATGAGCAGCCCGATGGCCAGCGCCACCACGCCCTTGGTGGCGGACATGGACTCGATGCGCTGCGTCTCGCCGCCGAAGTACCACTCCCCCACCAGCTTGCCGTGGCGGAGCACCACCAGGGCCGACGAGCCCGATTCTTCGGCCGCCTTCACGAAGGCCGCGAGCGCCGGCTCCGACAGCCCCGCCTCGGCGGGCGTCGCCTTCTCCAGTCCCGCCCCAACGTTGCCCTCGGCGCGCGCCTTCAGCGCGTTCTCTCGCGCCCGCGCCACCAGCGCGTCGTAGCCCGGCATCCGCCGCAACGGCTCCAGGGACTTGTCGTGCAGCAGGTCGCCCGGCGAGCCCATCCCCCGCTCGACGGCGCGCTCCAGCCACTGGAAGGCCGCGGCGTCGTCGCCTGTACCCAGCGAGGCGTAGGCGGCGAACCATGCCACTTCGTCCGTCTGGCGCCCCCCCTCCCACAGCCGCTGCATCTCCGAGAGCGCGGCGTCGAAGCGCCCGGCATCCATCGCCCTGCCAGCCCGCTGCAACGCCTCGCAGAGCTGGGACTCGGGGTCTGCTGGCGCCGGCTGCACGGCAGGGACTGGAGTCGAAGCGGGCGTGGCCACGGGTTGCGTGTGGGCACAGGCCAGCAAGGTACAGAGCGGGAGGTAGAGACTGTGTCGCATGGGCGTTCCCCGGGGACGGGCCTGTTCGAACTACGCACCGGAAGCGCCGATATTGCATGGCCCGCACGACAGGGCGAAGCGGCATCAATCCCCTGCGAGGGCACTGACGCCGGGCCGGAGAGGGACGAGGCATGCGGCCGCCACTCAAGCGCCCGCGCCATCAGACGGCGCGGGGCCACCGCTGGCCGCCCGGGTTCCATCGAGGCCCGGACGGCAGCGGTGGCTTTCTGCGCGGCGTCGTGCAAGTCCAGCGACATCAGCAGCTACTGGCTTGCGCGGGCAGCGCGTGCGCTGAAGGGATTATCAGCTCGACTAGCCGATCTTGAGGAAGGGGTCGAAGTAGAAGTACTGGACGTTCGCCCCGTCCCTCGTCAGCGCGAACACCACTCCGTACTCGAGCAAACCGCTCACGAGCTTGCTGGCATTGAACGTGACGTACGGAACGTAGGTGGGCGTCCAGCCCGCCCGGAGTTCCTGGTCAATGAGCGGCATGTTGGGCCAGGCCCAGGAGGGAGGCGTCTGGGTCCACTTCGGGGTTTCCTCGGTGTTGTAACCAATGAAATCCGGAATGGGGCCCAGATCCAAATCGAAGTTGGGGATGTCGATGGGCCGCTGCCTGGCGTCGTTCATGATGGCGTCCGTGAGCGGAACATCGTTGAACCTCCGCACGATGATGCCATTGGGCGCGATCCCCCCGGTCGAGCCGTAATTCGCCTCTTGGATGTAGATGCGGACGTTCTCCCCACTCTGGACGGGCACCGCGTAGTCGGGGTCATCCTGGTGGGGATGGGTCTTGTCGTTCAGGAGGAACGTCGGATGTTTGATCGCGACCGCGGCACCGATGGAGGCCCCTCCCTTGGGAAGCGTGTTGGAATCAATCAGGAAGCTGATCTTCAGCATGTCGCACCAATCCCTTCGCGTGGTTGATGTATGTCGTTCCTGAACCCTCACATCGGGTTCACGGCAAGGAGTTCATCCCGCCTGACACTCACCAAAGCAACGCACATGCCATCGATTGCCCTGCCCCTGCTTCCTCTGAAGCTCGCATCGAGCCAGGAATTGCGCCCTGCGACTGACGCGTCAGCGCCAACCGCCGGAACGCCAACCCTCTCCATGCAATTCATTGCCCCCGAACGCTTGAGTCCACCCCAATCCCAGACGCAATCCACCTCCATTCCAGCCGCAGCACATGGAATCGTGCGAATGCCTGGACTCGCCTCATCAGGTCGCCACCTCCCACAGTGAGGCCAGGGAGCGCCACGACACGGCCCGTGACGGGCGAGTCCGCACCCGACAGGCCCCTTTCAGACCTGTCAGGTCATTGGCCTTGCTGCTCACAAGCAGAGGACCGGCACGGAGCGCTGCTGACACGTCAGACACACTCTGAGTCCGTCAGGAATCAGGCTGGAGTTCACGCCTGGAGTAGCGCTCCACCGGCCGCCTCGGCTTCGATACGGGAGGCATGAGACGTATCACGTCGGGTTCATGGCTCGAACGAGAGCGGCGCACCGCTTCGGAGCCGGACGGACCTTCCCGGGCGAGCCGACCTCACCCGTGGGTGCGAGCGCTCCGGACACGTGGAGCGCGCCGCGTCCCTCACTTTTCCCCACGATGGCGCGCGAGCCCGAGGGCCCGCGCGCCCCGGGAGGCTCAGCCCTTGCGGCGGCGGTAGCCGGCCAGGCCCATCAGCCCCAGCAGCGCGAAGGCCGCCGCGGAGCCACCGGTGCTGCTGCACCCCGACTGTGCCGCGGCGCCCTCATCCGAGGAGATGCCTCCGGGCGGGGGCACGTTCGGCCCAGGCTCCGTGCCCGCATCCCAGGCTGGCGTCCCCGCGTCCGCCTCCGGCTGCGGCCCCGGCTCCTCGGCCCCACCCGCGTCCACGGGGTCCGGGTCCACGCTGCCCGCGTCCTCGGGCGAGCCGGCGTCCATGGGCGTCCCCGCGTCCATCGACGTCCCCGCGTCCTCGGGCGAGCCAGCGTCCATGGGCGAGCCCGCGTCCACGGGTGGCGGCTCCGGCTTCTGCTCGAGCACGTCCGACAGCGCCGTCGCCTGGATGAAACCATCATGGTAGACGACGCCCACCGGCTTCACGGTGTCACTCCGGTAGAGCCCGAGCTTCAGGTAGTTGCGCTGCCCCGAGTACATCGTCATCGCGCCGCGCTTGGGCAGCACCAACTCCTTGTTGTGCCACAGCTCGACGAAGCCCACCTTCGGGTCGGACGACCACTTCGCGTGCAGGATGAACTCGTGCCACACGCCTCGGGTGAGCTTCGTGCGCCACGGAATCTCGCTGGTGCCGGGGAGCGACAGCCGGATTTCCTCCCCCTTCACGTAGAACTCCACCGGCGGCGAACCACAGCATCCGTCGTGGTGCCACTGGGTGAAGAGCTGCCAGGTGTCCACGCTGGGGAAGTCGTTCGCGAACATCACCTTCCAGCGGTAGTAGTACTCCGAGCCCACCGGTTCGTTGCTGAGGTAGACCAGCTCGTTGCGATTCCCGCTGGCGTTGATGGGGTCGTCGCCCTGATGCACCGTCGCCTTCAGCGCGTATTTGCCCTCGGCCACGGGTGACGTCACCACCTGCAGCCGGTCCGCGTTCACCATCTGCGCGCGGGAGTACTGCGAGCGGTCCCCCGTCTCGAAGTCCCCCCGCCACACGACGCCTGCCATGGCGAGCCCGGGGACGCACCACATCACAAGCCATCCGGGGATAAAGGCTCTCAAAACACATCCTCGCAAAGGTTTGGAATGCAACAACCGGCACACGGTACCGCAAACCATTCACTGCTTCATTCCCCCGCGAAATCCTTCCCGCTGGGCCGGCAAGAGGGCAGGCGGGCATGCAAGGCCTTGAATGTTTCACGCCATGTTTCACGTCGAGCGCAGGGCGGCTGACACACTACGGGCGTCCTGGCAAGCCGACAGCAACACGTCGCGTCATCAACACGCCGGTCAACCTTCAAGCTGACTGGCGGCAGGTGTGGGGTATAGTCCGCACTTTCCGGCGCTCCGTTCCGGGGGCGCCCCGAGTGTCCCCATGCTTGTCCTGCGTGACGTACAGAAGACCGACCTGCCCGGGCTCAAAAGGCTCGCGGCCGTGCTGAACACGGTGAACCTGCCGAACAACGAGGAAACGCTGTCGGCCATCGTGGACACGTCGGTGAAGAGCTTCGCGGGCAAGGTGAAGAACCCCTTCGAGCGCGAGTACCTCTTCGTGCTCGAAGACGTGCGCAACAGCCTCATCATCGGCACGTCGATGATCATCGCGCAGCACGGCACCTATGAGGCTCCGCACATCTATTACGAGGTGAGCGAGCGCGAGCACTACTCCGCGTCCCTCTCCCGTCACCTTCGCCACAAGGTCCTCTCCATCGCCTACAACTACGAGGGCCCCACCGAGGTGGGCGGCCTCGTCGTGGACCCGCCCTACCGCGCCACGCCGGACAAGCCCGGCAAGCAGCTGTCGTACGGGCGCTTCCTCTTCATCGCCATGCACCGGCGGCTCTTCCGCCCTCGCGTGCTGGCGGAGCTGCTGCCGCCGCTGCTGCCGGACGGCCGCAGCCTCTTGTGGGAGGCCTGCGGCAAGAAGTTCACCGGCCTCACCTACCAGGAGGCGGACCGCCTCAGCCGGCAGAACAAGGAGTTCATCAAGGAGCTCTTCCCCGCCTCGGACATCTACGCGTCGCTCTTCCCCGCGCGCGTGCAGAAGGTCCTGGGCGAGGTGGGCCCGCAGACGCGCGGCGTGCAGCGCATGCTGGAGCGCATCGGCTTCAAGTACATGGAGCGCATCGACCCGTTCGACGGCGGTCCCCACTTCGAGGCCAACACCGCCGACATCTCCCTCGTGCGCAAGTTCCGCACGCTCAAGGTGGCGGAGGAGGACTTCGACCTGGAGGGGGATGACGTCCTCGTCGCGGCGGAGAGTGACTCCGGCCGCAACCGCTTCCGCGCCGTGCGCTGCCAGGCCCGCCTGGAGAACACCCAGGCCTTCCTGCCCGCACGAGCCAAGGAGGTCCTGGACATCCAGGCCGGCGCGAAGGTGTCCATCATCCCCTTCGAGTAACCCGCTGCCTCACGGCTGGCGCACCACCCGGTGCGCCCCGCGCAGCAGCGACAGCCAGCGCGCCCCCGCCTCCAGCGCGGGGCCCTGCGCCTCCGCCAGGGCGATGGGCAGGTGCGTCTGCGGTGACACCTCGTCCAGGGACGTCGGGTCCAAATCCAACGTCCCGCCCTTCGCCAGCGCCACGCGCACCCAGGCGTGGGGGCGCGCCGGCCCGCCGTCCACCACCAGCAGCCCGTGCACCAGCGCCACCTTCACGCCCCGAGCACGGGCCCCCGCCGCGAAGCGCAGCGCGTGCGCCAGGCACCCGCCCGCCTCGCCCTCGCCGTCCTCGCTCCAGTCCGCGCCACCGGGCGTCTTCTCCGGGAAGGCCGCGTGGACCTCGGCCGCCAGCGCCCGCGCCGCCGCCGCCCTCCACGGCGTCAGCCCCACGAGCCGCGCTGGAACGTCGAGCGGCGGCTCCAGTGACAGCGCGCCTCGGGCCCCCTCCACGGGCAGCCCATCCGCGAAGAGCTCGGGAGGCGCGCGCAGCCGCTCCCCAGGCGCGGCCACGGTGAAGCGCGAGTCGCCCACCTCCAGCGCCTCCATCCGGCCGTCCGCCCCATAGCGGGCCTGGAAGGCCGTCCCCAACAACGTTCCCTCCACGCGCCGGTCCTCCACCCGGGTGACGCAGTGCGGGCCCTCGCGGCCCGTCAGCTCCTCCCGCCCCACGACACACCCCACGGCGGGCACGCCCTTCCAGAGCCACAGCGCCTGCGGCACCGCCGGCGAGCCACGCACCCGCCCCTGGGCGTCCACCTCCAGGGACTGCTCCCGGCGGCGCGCTCCCGCCTTTCCGGCGCGGGTGTGCAGGTGCTGGCTGACGTAGGTAAAACGGCCCGGCGCCAGCTTCAGCGTCACCGTACCGACCGGCACGCCGCGCCAGGCGAAGACGTAACGCGTGGAATCCGCCTGGGGCGCGGATGGCGCGCCAGCGCTGCCGGGATTCTCTGGCTTTACCGGAAGCGTCAGCAGCAGCAGGGCAAGCAGGGTGGCCACGGCCCCAGTGTGCGGCGTTTTGAGGACCGGCGCGAGAAGGCGGAGTAGCGTTCCACTCCTTCATGGGCGCCAAACGGTACCTGTTCACGTTCGGCCTGGCGGCAGGGCTGGTCTCCGCGCTCCTCCTGGGGGGGATGCTGCGAGCCGTGTCCGGGGCGCCGCTTCCGAATGCCACCTGGGCGGTGGTGCTGCTCGCCACGCCCGCGCTCTATCTCGCGGGGGGATACCTCGCGTGGTTCCGCTGGGCGGCGCAGCGGCGGCGGGTGCGCCGCCAGGTGATGGCGCGGCTGGCGGAGGGCGACCTCACCACCACGGTGGGGCCTCGCTATGAAGGCCACGAGGACGTGCGCCGCCTCATCCTGTCCCTGCGGCGCGCCCTGGCGCAGGTGCAGCGGGTGACGGCCAACCTGCACCGCACCAGCACGGACGTGAGCGGGCAGGCCCGGATGCTGCTGGAGGCCGCGCGGCGGCAGGGCGGCGCGGTGGAGCGCACGCTGGAGTCCGTCAGCGGCATGGGCGGCAGCCTCCAGGTGGCGGGCAAGCGGGTACACCAACTGGAGGTCTTCGCCGTCGACACCACCGGCGCGCTGCTGGAGATGACGGAGCGACTGGAGCAGGTGGTGGACTCGCTGGCCCAGGTCAACACCTTCGCCCACAACACCACGTCGCTGATGCAGGCCATGGCCGAACGGATGGCCAACATCGCCGCGTCCGGTGACGAGCTGGGCCGCTTCGCCAGCGAGGCCGAGGACTTCGTCGCCGCCGTGGAAGGCGGCATCGATTCCGTGCGCCGCCGTGCCAATGAGACGAACCAGCTGGCCATCGCCGTGACGGCCACCGCCGAGCGCGGCGAGGTGCTGGTGGGCGACAGCGTCAAGGGCATGTACCGGGTGGAGGAGACGGTCCGGAAGGCCGCCGAGCTGATGGAGATGCTGGGCACGCGCTCGACGGAAATCGGCCGCATCGTCGACGTCATCCAGGAGATTGCGGACCAGACCAACCTGCTGGCCCTCAATGCCGCCATCATCGCCGCCCAGGCGGGCGTGCAGGGGCGGCCCTTCGGCGTGGTGGCCAACGAGATTCGCAACCTGGCCGAGCGCACCACGCGCTCCACCCGCGAAATCGGCGCCATGGTGGCGGGCGTGCGCGACGCCGTACAGACGGCGGTGGCGCTGGTGCAGGAAGGCCGCGAGCGGGCCACCGCCGGTGTGGCCCTGGGTGACCGTGCCGCCGAGGCCCTGGTGGAGATTCGCACCATCACCCAGCGCACCTTCACCGCCGTTGAAGCCACGGTGGCGGAGACGCAACGGCTGGAGGCGCAGGGTGCCACAGTCGTTGAAGCCAGCCGCCGCGTGGCCCTGCGGGTGGAGAACGTCACGCGCATGGCCATCGAACAGTCCGGCCACGCGCGCGAGCTGCTGCGCCAGACGCAGGAGATGGCCCGCGTGGGCCAGGGCGCCTCACAGAAGGCGGAGGCCCAGGCGCGCACCGGGCGCGACCTCTCCGAGTCGGTGGTGCGGCTGAGCGCCGCCCTGGAGGAGTTGCGCTCCGCCAACGTGGTGCTCACCAAGGCCGACGCCTCCATCCGCGAGGAAGTCGCCCAGGTGCGCGAGGACGCACGCCGGGTCATCCGCATCGGCGACGGGCTGACGCGAACGGTGGACCAACTGGGCCACGAAGCCGAGGGCCTGGAAGCGGAGGTGTACCACTTCAAGCTCCCCACGCCCCACTCCGGAGGGACGCTGCGCGTGGGCATGCACCAGGCCGCGTCGCTGCGGAACCGCCAGGCGGTGGACCCGCTCTTCAGCGTGGAGAACCAGGTCTCCGAGCTCACCTCGTGCGTGTTCTCCACGCTGGTGCGCAGAGAGGACGGCGGGCTGGAGCCCGACCTGGCCGAGCGCTGGGACGCAGACCCTTCCGCGCGCCGCTACCGCTTCTATCTGCGCCGGGGCGTCACCTTCCACGACGGCACGCTGCTGACGGCGAGCGACGTGAAGCGCCACCTGGAGCGGCTGCTGGACCCGGCGCTCCGCTCGCCCGACCGGAGCCTCTTGGAGGACGTGGAGGGCGCGCCGGAGTACGCCGCTGGCATGGCGCGCGACGTGTCCGGCCTGGAAGTGCTGGACGACCACACGCTGGAGATTCGCCTCCGCGAGCCCAAGGCGTTCTTCCTCCAGTTGATGGCGCTCACCGCCACCGCGGTGGCCCGGACGGACGCCAACGGGCGGCTGGTGGGCACCGGGCCGTTCCGGCTCCTCGCCCTGGAACCCGAGCACGTGGTGCTGGAGCGGAACCCCTCCTACTGGCGCCCGGGCGGCCCGATGGTGGACCGGCTGGAGTTCCTGCTCGCCGGCTCTCGCAAGGAGGCGGTGGCGCTGCTGCGCCAGGGGGCGGTGGACCTGGTGTCGTTCCTCGACACGGAGCATGTGGAGCTGCCCGGCCTGGAGGCCTTCCAGCTTGCCGCGAGCACCACGCCCTCCACGGCCTTCGTGGTGCTCAACCACCGGGAGGCGCCCTTCGACGACGTGAGGGTCCGTCGCGCACTCCGCGCGGGCATGGACATCCCGGCCATGGTGAGCCAGTTCCACCCCGGCGCGCGCGTGGCTCGCTCGCTGACCCCGCCCGAGCTGCTGGATAACGCGGACATGGGACCCGCGCCCGTACCGGACGTGGCCCTCGCCGAGCGGCTGCTGCGAGAGGCAGGCCTGCGCAGGCTGCGGCTGACGCTCCACCGTCCCACCGGCAATGACCACTCCGCGGAGGACGCGGTGCTCTTCCGCCCGCTGCTCCAGGCCGGGCTTCTGGAGCTGCGCTACGTGGAGATGTCGCTCGAGGAATACACGGCCCAGGTGACCGAGGGCCGCCTCCCCGCCTTCCGCAACCGCTGGCTGGCCGACTACCCGGACCCGGACACCTTCCTGCACTTCCTCCTCCACTCCAACGCCCAGACGGTGTTCCCCATGGGCTACCGGAACCCGGAGCTGGACCGCCTCACCGCCGAGGCCCGCGTCTCCATCGACCCGGAGCTGCGCCGTCAGCTCTATCTGCGCGCGGAGCAGCTCTTCCAGGAGGACTGCCCCCTCATCCCGCTGTACCACGACCGCGCCCACGCGGCCGCGACCCCCGCGGTCCAGAGCCTGCGGCTGCACCAGACGCCGCCCCAGGTGCGCTTCGAAGACCTCTGGGTCGACCCGAACGCCGCCACCTGAGACAGCCCGAGGCACGGGTGGCGCGCGACGCCGGCATCACGGAGATTCGTTTCTCATCCGCGAGGGTCCACCATGGCGCTGCGGCCAGCCGCGGTCTTCCGTCGTGAAGTCCCGCCCCAGGCCGTACGACTCCAGCCGCCACACGCCATCGCGGTTCAAGACGACATAGAGGTGCTGCCCCAGGAACGCGGCACCCGCCACCCGCGGGCGACTGGGAAGCGGGCAGCTTCCGACTCGGGCACCTTGAGCAAAGAACTGTATCCAGGCCTGGTGGCCCTCCGGCAGTTCGGCGTCAGCGAGCACCGCCACCGCGCCCCCTTGAAGCAACGCGGCTTCGTACACCGTGCCCGGTGCCACCTCATCCGGAAGCGCATCCACCTCCCACACCACGTGTCCGGACTCCGGGTCCACGGCGCGAAGCACGACACGCTCCTCCCGCGCCGTGCAGGGAACGCCGTCCGTGCGCGCACACGCCCTTGCGAAGAGCTGGCCAGCCGTGGCCAGGAGCGCCGGCTCCGCGATGAGCACCCGCGCGCTGGCGCCACCGCCCCCTTCGGAGAGCATGACGGGCACGCCGCCATCCGCCGGCACAAAGGCTCGCGCTCCCACCAGCAGCCGCCCACCCGCGATGGCCAGTGACGCACCGCCATCCGGAACACCGCCATCCAGCAGCGCGCTCAACTTCAACTCAGTCCCCCCACCGCCATCTGTCACTCCTGGCGACACCTCCACCCGCGCCAGTCGTCCATCCACCGTGTAGAGATAGGCCGTCCCCAGCACGTCCAGCCCCAGCCGCGCCTCTCCTCGCCACGCTTCGACCTGTGACGCGCCCAGCAACGTGCCAGCGTCCTCGCGCCCCGACAGCCAGACGAGCCTCGCGAATTCGGGCGCGGTGCCGCCATCATCCCCGCCGCCGGCATCCGGCACGGCCCGCCACGCGACGTAAGCGAGGATGTCCTCCTCGTGCGTGAGTGCGATGTGGCTCGCGGCGGCGCCTCCTAGCGGCAGGCCCTCGCCCGCCCCTAGCGACGCCCACGAGGCCTGCCAAAGACGCGCACCGGAGCCGCGCGGTGCATAGGCCTCGAGCCCCTCTGGTGCATGAACCACCACGCCCGCATCCGACGCGGCCAGCAGCGTCCGCGCGCCCCCATCCGGGTACGAAGACGCGTACCGCAGCAGCCCAGAGCGCGTGTACGCGACCAACTGGCAGCCCGCGTCCCCGCCACACACGGAGGTGTAGAGAGCGTCCTCCGAGACGAGCAACACCGTCCCACCGTCCGCCGCCACCGGCACGCCTTCCAGTTCCAGGCTGAGCTCCGGCGCGAGCTCGACAGGGTCCGGCCGCTGACACACGCCGCCCTGGCACGTCCCTTCTCCCTGGCAGGCGGTAGCGGGCGCGCAGACGAAGCCCTCGGGTGGCGTCACCTCCCGGCATGCGCCGCTGAAGCACAGACGCGCCTTCTGACAGTCCGCCGGGCCGCAAGGACTGAAGTCGTCGGCGTCCACCGCCGTGCAGCCCTCGTCCCGGTCGCACAACCCCACCTTGCAGGGGTTCTGCGGTGCGGGACACGCCACCCGCGACGTCACACACCCCCGCGTGGGCGAACACGCATCCACCGTGCACGGGTTGTTGTCATCACACGTCCTCGGGTGGCCCACGCAGACGCTCGCCTGGCAACGGCCATCCACCTGGCAGCGGCTCTCCGGCGTGCACGCGGCGCCTTCCTCCAGCGGCGTCTCCACGCACATCCCTGCTGCCACGTCGAAGCGGGCGTCGAAGCAGGGGCGCTCCGGACACGGCGTGGGCCGGATGCCCAGGCCCGTGAGGCGAACGGACTCCGTCAGCCCCGCGCCTGACAGCAGCAGCATCCCCTCCGACGGCCCATGCCCCGCGGTGAAGACGACCTCCACTTCAGTCGCTCCGCCGCCAGAAACGCTCACCTCGGACGTCACCACGGCGAAGGGCGCCTCCACGGATGCCGTCACCGTCAGGCCCACACGGCCCGTGGCCAGTACCGTCACCGCGCGGCGCGCCTGCGTCCCCTCCAGCACACGGCCGAAGTCCACCACCGCATCCCGGGGCCGGAACCCCTGACGCGAGCCTCCCGTCCCGGAGTCCCCCGACTGGCACCCGCCCACGGCGAGCATGAGCGCCACCCACAATGGACTCCAGGAACGCGCCTGCGGATGCATGCCCGCGACTCAAGCGCGGGGCCGCGCGCCCCTGCAATGCAACGCGAAGGCGCCGTCGTGAGACGAACTCAAGGCCCCGGCGCTGGGGCACGGCGCCGGGCCAACATCCGGATGCCCACGCCAATGGCGCCAATGACGACCAGTCCCACCACCGCGTACTGGTACCGGGTGACGAGCGCCGTCAGTCGCTCCAGATTGCCGCCCACCGCCGCGCCCAGCCCCAGCACCAGCCCGGTATGTGCCATGGCGGACACCGCGCCCAGCGCCAGCGCGTTGAAGCGCGGCATGCGAGAGGCGCCCGCGGCGACGAAGATGAGGCCCCGGATGCCCGGCAGGAAACGATTCACCAGCAGCAGCCACGGCCCATTCACGCGCATGCGCGCTTGAACCTGTTCCAGCCGCGCATGGGTGATGCCGAAGAAGCTGCGCTCCGGGTGGGCGTCGAAGCGCTTCGCCAGCCAGTGCCCCACCGCGTAGTTGATGGCCGCGCCCGCCACGCTGCCCACCGTCACCACCAGGAAGACGAGCATCCACGGCTGCGAACCCCGCACCGCGTACACGCCCCCCAGCAGGGTGATGGTGTCTCCGGGAAAGGGCGGCACGACGTACTCCAGCATCGCCGCCAGCCCCAGCACGAGCAGGCCCAGGGGCCCCAGGGCCGAGATGAGCTGGTCGATGAATTCCACCATCCGAGCGTGCAACCTCCGGCGAGCCGTGCTCCGTCGGATTTAAGTCGGAAGCCGCCAACACGAAAGGTGCTTCCGTCCTGGCCCCGCCAGCGGTGAACATCCCCGGGGCCCATGCGGGGCCCGCGTCATGGCGTCGTGGACGGAGGCGCCTCGGCGGGCCGCGGCATCACCGTGCCGCCGTACTGCGTGGCCGCCAGCGTGCCACACGCCGCGCCAATCTCCTTGCCACCGGAGTACCGGCGCGCCACCGGCGACTTGAGAATCTGGAGGTGGTCGCGGAACGCGCTCAGCTCCTCGGGCGTGGGCGGCAGGTACTTCCCGGTGGGGTCCGTCACGTCGATGAGGTCCACCTTGATGCGGATGCCCTCGAAGGCGGCCTTCAGCGCCTCCGCGTCCTCGCGGCCCATGTTGAAGCCGCTGATGGCGACATAGGCGATCATCGCCCGCTCGCGCCGCACCTCGCTGTACTCGCGGATGGCGGCGATGAGCTCCGGCAGCGGGTGCGTCTTCTCAATCGGCAGCACCTTCGCCCGCTTCTCCGCGATGGCGCTCGTCACGGAGAAGGCCAGCCGGTACGGATGCCCCTCCCGCACGTAGCGGCGGATCGCCGGCACATGGCCCGCCGTGGAGAAGGTAATCGCCTCGCCCGCGATGGAGAACCCCGCCGGGTGCCGCAGGATGTCCGCGGCCCGCAGCGTCTCCTTGTAGTTGAGCAGCGGCTCCCCCATCCCCATGAAGACGACGCCGCGCACCGGCCGGTCCGCTTCCTCCCGGACCTGGAGCACCTGGTCCAATATCTCCCAGGTCTGGAGGTTCCTTTTGAAGCCCAACTTCCCCGTCATGCAGAAGTCGCACGCCAGCGCACAGCCCACCTGGCTGGAGACGCAGATGACGTACTTCTCATCGAAGATGGGGATGCGGACCGCTTCGATACGTCCGCCCAGCGGCGAGTCGAAGAGGTACTTCACGAAGCCGTCGTCCGCGCGGCGGCGCTCGACGATGGCCAGCTTCGGCATCTCCGCGTGGGCACGCAGGTGGTCTCCTACGCGGCGCGGCACCTGACGGGCCGAAGCGACCTCCTCCACGGACTGCGCGCCGTGAGCGAAGACGGCCGCGAACACCTTGCGGACGGCGGCGGGCGACGGGGAGAGCGGCGCGAGCGCGGCCTCCAGCTCCTGCAACGACAATGACTTCAGGTTCACGAGGCGGACTTGATTTTGGAGCGAAGGAACTCGGTGAGCTTCTCGGAGACTTCCTTCGGCATCTTCGCCGCCAGCGCCTTCTTGCACAGCCCGGGTGTGGCCCGGTAGGTGCGCAGGAAGTCCACACAGGGACTGCATCCGCGCAGGTGCTCACGTAAGTGCTGTGTGTCCTCGGGAGACATCTCTCCGTCGAGGAATTGCAGCAGGAGGTTGATGGAATCTTTGCAGTTGTACATCCGAACCTCGGCTGGCTGCGGCGCGCCCTCGTTCCTCTCGATGATGCCGAGCGCTTCGTCGCGTTTCACAACTCGCGGCTATCCCGGTTGTAGAAAGCGTCGATGGCTTCACGGAGCGCGAGCCGTGCCCGGTGCAACCGGCTCTTGATGGCGGGGATGGAGTCCCCCGTCGCCTCTGCAATCTGTTCGTAACTGAGGCCCTCCACGTCTTTCAAGAGGAAGACCTCCCGGTACCCCTCGGGCAGGCGGTCCGAGGCTTGCTGGATGGCGGAGCCCAGCTCGGCGTCCAGGGCCTTCTCCTCGGCGTCCCGGCTCCAATCCGTCTGGGGATACTCCGCCAGGGAGCCCCGCTCGGTGAACTCCGGGCCCTGGAGCTCCTGCTCGGCTGCCTGGGCCACGCGGCGGTGGCGCAGGCGCATGAGCGCATGGTTGGCGGCGATGCGGTGCACCCAGGAACCGAAGGCCGCATCCCCCCGGAAATCCTTCAGGTGTTGGTAGGCGGACAGGAAGGTGTCCTGGGTGATTTCGGCCGCATCGGCTTCCGAACGGGTCATCCGGAGCGCCAGGCCATACACCTTGTCCCGGTGGGCATCCACCAGGGCCTCGAAGGCGGAAACATCCCCATCCTGTGCGCGAGCGAGGAGCTGACGGTCCTCGCCCATGACGGCCTCGTCGGACATGGCGGGGCGCACCTGACCAGCCAGAAAGCCCGCCGTCAAGCGGGCTTGCGGCGCCCCGGTGGCGGCCCCTTGCTGACATGTTGACTGTCCCGGACCCACAACCGGAAGGGTTCGGCGGCCCAGGTCCCGGCGTAATCCACGCCAATCCGAGGCCCCCGGGACACGGCTGACTCGGGAACAGGCGTCCCGGGTCGCAGGTGCAGCGCGGGCGTGCACAGGCCCCGCCGGTTGTGCGCACGGGTGAGGCCCAGCGCCTTGCACAGGCGGCCCGGTCCGTCCGTGCGCGTCCCCAGGGGCAGGCCCTCCACCGGCTCCACCGCCCGCACCAGCACCGCCGCGCCCACCCCCGCGGCATCCGTCACCACGTTGAAACAGTGGTGCATGCCATAAATCAGATAGACGTACGCCACGCCGGCCGGTCCGAACATGACCTCGGTGCGAGGGGTGAGCCCCTTGGCCGCGTGGCACGCCAGGTCGTGCTCGCCGATATAGGCCTCCGTCTCCACGATGCGGCCCACCCGGCGCTGCCCGCCCTCCTCCACCACCAGCAAGGCGCCGAGCAGCTCCCGGGCAACCACCAGCGCGGGACGGGCGTAGAAAGACTCCGGCAACCAGTTCACACCTGGATGTTAACGGCCCTTCCGTCCGGAAAGAGAAGAACCCAGACACACTCGGAGAGCGTCCGCAGTTCCCACCAGCGCAGGGCTGGGGCAGATTGCATCGCACCATGTCCACCCCTGGCCGGCTCTCCGGTCTCTTGCTCCCGCTCTTCTCCCTCCGCTCGCAGACCGACTTTGGCATCGGTGACTTCGGTGCCCTGGAGGGACTGTTCACCTGGATGAAGGCCGCCCGCCAGCGGATGCTGATGGTGCTGCCGCTGCTGCCCACCGCGCCGGGCGACCCGAGCCCCTACGCGACGCGCTCGGCCTTCGGCCTCAATCCCCTCTTCATCGACCTGCAGCGGCTGCCGGAGTTCACCGCGGCCGGCGGCGAGGCGGCCCTGTCCGACGCGCAGCGCGCCCAACTGGCCGAGGCGCGCTCGGCGCCGCGCGTGCGCTACGACCTGGTCTTCCCCCTCAAGGACACCGCCTTCGCGCGCGCCTTCGACGTCTTCGAAGCGCAGCACTGGGCGCCCCAGTCCGAGCGGGCGAAGGCCTTCCGCCAGTGGCGCGACACCCAGGGCGAGTGGCTGGAGAGCTACGCGCTCTTCACCGCCATCAGCGAGCAGGAGGACCGCCGCCCGTGGTGGGAGTGGCCGGAGCCGCTGCGCACCCGTCAGCCCGAGGCCCTGGCCCAGAAGTCCCGGGAGCTGGAGCGCCGCGTGCGCTACCACGCCTGGCTCCAGTGGGTGGCCGAGCAGCAGTGGAACGAGGTGCGGACGCAGGCCCGCGCCAAGGACGTCCTCCTGTGCGGCGACGAGCCGTTCATCATCGGTCAGGACAGCGCGGACGTGTGGGCGCACCCGGACATCCTGCGGCGCGACGCCCGCCTGGGCGTGCCTCCGGATGACTTCTCCGCCACGGGCCAGGACTGGGGCCTGCCCTACTTCGACCTGGCGGCCATGGAGAAGGACGACTTCGCGTGGCTGAAGACGCGCGCGAAGAAGGCGGCCAGCTACTACGACTTGCGCCGCGTGGACCACGCGGTGGGGTACTTCCGGCAGTGGATTCGCGACGCGCAGACGCCCACCGGGCGCTTCATCCCGCCGGACGAGGAGAGCCACCGCCGCCTGGGCGAGAAGACCTTCCGCCTGCTGTCCGAGGGCGCCGGCATCGTCGCCGAGGACCTGGGCGTGATTCCGCACTTCGTGCGCCACATCCTCGCGGAGCTCCAACTGCCCGGCTACCGGGTGATGCGCTGGGAGCGCGACGACAACCACTACCGCGACCCGCGCCAGTTCCCGGCGGTGTCCCTGGTCACCACCGGCACGCATGACACGGACACGGTGGCCGAGTGGTGGGAGGGCGCGGGCGACCACGAGCGGCAGGCGGCGGCGCGCTCATGGCCGGAGCTCAACGGCGTGGCCCTCACCCGCGAGTTCACCCCGGACGTGCACCGGGCCATGCTGGCCTCGGCGCTCAACGCCAACAGCGACCTGTGCGTGCTGCCCTGGCAGGACGTGCTCGGCACCCGGGACCGCATCAACCTGCCCGGCTCCATGAGCGATTCGAACTGGGCCTACCGCATCGAACAGAACGTGAGCGACCTGCTCACCGATTCGCGCACGCGCGAGGCCGCTGAACGGCTGGCCTGGCTCACCGCGTCCGCGCGGCGCTGAGGCACCGTCCGCCCGGGGCCCCGAAGCGGGCGGACACGCACGGCCTCACGGTTTGATGCACTTCACCTGGGCCGGGAAGCCGTCGAACAGGGCGCAGGTGCGGTTGGAGTTGGCGCACTCCAGCCGCTCGCAGATGTCGTCGAAGACGCAGATGGGCGGCGAGCGGCCGAACTCCAGGAAGATTTCCGCGCAGAACTGGTACGGGTTCACGCAGCCGAACGAGCCGCAGTAGGGCGCGTCCGACAAGCTCTCGCCCTCCTTGGGGCGCACCGCCTCGTCCTCGGAGACGCCACACGAGGACGCGCATACCGCGAGCACGGAGAACACCAGGCTTCTGATTCGCCGGGACTGGGCCATGACCCCCCATCTTGGGCCAGGCGGGAGCGGCTTGCACGTCTTCGCGAGGCGCCATTCCGCGAGACCGGACACTGGGGTTTGCCCCGACGTCCCGGTATGCGACAAAGCATTGCCATCCAGGACGGAAGAAGTGTTGGGGCCGCGAGCCTTCCAGCTATGAAACACCCCGTGGCCGCCGACCTGCTCAGATACCTCCGCCTTGCCACTCCGCTCGCGCTGCTGCTCACCGCGGCCTGCGCCACCACGAATGCGCCGCCCCCCTCAGGCCCCAAGGTCACCGACCTGGAAATCCAGGGAACGCACCAGGTGAGCGAGGGCGCCATCAAGGACCGCATCCTCACCACCGCCACGCCCTTCTGGGGCTTCTGGCCCTTTGGCGGCCCCAGCTACTTCGACGCCAACGCGTGGCAGGCGGACCTGCGCCGCATCGAGCGGTACTACCAGGCCCAGGGCTTCTACCAGGCGAAGGTCACCCACGCCGAGGTGAAGCCGGCCGGTGACGACAAGGTCGCCATCGACATCAGCGTGCAGGAGGGCGAACCCACCCGCATCAGCGAAATCCAGGTGACGGGCCTGGACACCCTGCCGGAGGACGTGCGCGAGGAGCACCGCAAGTACGTGCTGGACGGACTGCCCCTGCACGAAGGCGACGTCTTCAAGGAAGAGTCCTGGGAGGAAGCGAAGGCCCGCGTCCAGGAGCGGCTGCGCGAGCTGGCCTACGCCGAGGCCGAAGTCGACGGCGAGGTCCGGGTGGACGTGGACACAAGGCAGGCGGTGGTGGAATTGCGCACCCGGCCCGGCATCCGCTACCGCTTCGGCAACACCTTCGTCGCCACGGACGCCAATCCCCAGGTGCCTCCGCGCCGCATCATCGAGCAGGTGACGGGCGCGCTGAAGAAGGGGGACTGGTACAGCGAGACGGCGCTGGCCAACGCGCAGGCGCGCGTGTTCCGCATGGGCGTGTTCGGCGCGGTGAAGGTGAACCGCGGCGCGCCGGACCGCGAATCCGGCACGGTGCCGGTGGTGGTGGACGTGCGCGAGGCGCCCTTCCGCTCCGTGCGGCTGGGCGGCGGTTTGGGCGTGGACGCGGCCCGGCAGGAGGTCCGCGCGGTGGGCGAGTGGACCCACCGCAACTTCGGCGGCGGCCTGCGCCGCTTCACCGTCCGCGGCCGGCTGGGCTACGCCTTCATCCCCAACGTCCTCAACTTCAACAAGGACGGTCCTGTCTTCGACGTCACCGCCGAGTACGAGCAGCCCCGCTTCCTCTTCAGGGACTTGCGGGCGCAGAACTCGCTCAGCGTGGAGAAGGGCCTGGAGCAGGCCTATGACTTCTGGGGCGGCAGGCTCCAGACGGGTGTCATCTGGCAGCCGCACCCCGACTTCTCCATCTTCCCGTCGTACAACCTCCAGGTGTACCGGCTCAGCGGCCGCGTCAGCGCCGACTCCCGCGTGCCGCCCATCGTCCTGGGCTGCGGCGAGGGCCAGGCGCAGTGCAACGTGGCGCTCAGCTTCCTGGAGCTGGCCTTCACCTGGGACCGGCGCGATGACGTCATCGAGCCGCGCGACGGCTACTACATCTCCCTCTCCGTCCAGAAGGGCGGAGGCACGCCCCTCATGGGAGACTTCAACTACGTCCGCCTGCTGCCCGACCTGCGCGTCTACCGTTCGTTCGGCGAGGACAAGCGGTTCATCCTGGCGGCGAAGGTGCGCGCGGGCACGCTGAACCCCGCGGGCGGCAGCCAGAGCTCCATCGTCACCCGCTTCTTCTCGGGCGGTGGCACGTTCATGCGCGGCTTCAACGGCCAGCGCCTGTCCCCCCTGGCCGCCCTGCAGCGCACGGCGGACGTGGACGGCGACGGCAACCCGGATGTCGTCCAGGACGAGGAATGGGACACCGTGCCCGTGGGTGGCAACAGCCTCTTCGAGACCTCGGTGGAGATGCGCTACCAGTTCACGGAGAGCCTGATGGTGGCGGCCTTCTATGACACGGGCCTGGTGGGCATCGAGGACTTCTCCCACGCGAACCGGCCCAAGCTCTTCGGCCCCCAGCACTACCACGCCGTGGGCATGGGCCTGCGGTATCTGACGGTCGTCGGGCCCGTCCGGCTGGACATCGCCCGGCGGTTGAACATTGGCGGGGGATTGCCCGTTTCCACCCCGGGATACATCTATCCCGAAGCCGGAGGCTGCTTCGGCATCGGAAGCCGGTGGAGGCCCACGGGTCCGACGACGCCCAGCGGCGCGTTCGCGGGCGCTCCGGACGGGCTGTGCGCGCTGCACCTGTCGATTGGAGAGGCGTTTTGACGGAATCCGCCCCGAGCGCCGCGCCTCCCCCACCCCGCCGGCCCGCGCGCTGGGGCCGCCGCGTGCTGTGGGGCCTGCTGGGCCTCATGGGCCTCATCGTGCTCGTCGTCGCGGGCGTGCTCGTCTTCGTCACGACGTCGCGCGGAGAGGCCTGGCTCGTCCAGAAGGGACTCGCGCTGGCACATGAGCAGCTCTCCGGCCGGCTGGAGCTGGGGCGCCTGGACCTGTCCCTGAGCGGCGTCATCCTCGAAGACGTGAGGCTGTATGACCCCGAAGGCGAGCTGGTGGCGGAAATCGCCCGGGTGGACGTGCGCGCGCGGCTGGCGGGGCTGGTGCGCCAGCACGTGAACCTCCCCTCCGCGCGACTCGAGCGTCCGCGCCTGTATCTGGCCCAGGACGAGCGCGGACTGAACCTGACGCGCGCGTTGGAGCCCCGCACGCCCAGCCCCGAGGAGCCCTCCAAAGGCCGCGGCTCGCTGACGCTGGACTTGCACGAGCTCGTGCTCGAGGACGGCTATGTCGACTTCCGCCAGACGTTGCCCGAAGGCGGTGAGCGGCAGGTGCGGCTGGAGGACCTGGATGCCCTGGGCTCGGCCCGCTACGCCGCCGCGACGCAGGGCGTGGGCGCGAACCTGGACGCCACCGCGAGCCTCGCCCGTCCCGTCCCCGGACCCGTGCGGCTGGCGCTGAAGGCCCGCGGCGAAGAGGGCACATTTGAAGGCGATGTCGACCTGGAGGCCGCGGGGCTGGTGCTGGACGCCAGCGGCCGCGCGAAGCTCCCGCCAGAGACGCCGCCGGGCGCGCCGGAGGGCCCGCTCCAAGCAGGACTGGAGCTGCGGCGCCTGTCCGCGCCGCCCGACCTGCTGCGGGCCTTCGTGCCCACCTGGCCGTTGCGGGTGCCGGTGTCCGCGGAGGGCTCCGCCGGACTGGACGGCGACGCGGCGCGGGTGGACGTCACCGCGAAGGCCGCCAGCGCCTCCGTGTCCGTGAAGGGCGGCATGGATTTGGAGCGGATGCGCACCGACGGCCTGTCCGTGAAGGCGCGCGACGTCGACCTGTCGGAGCTGATGGCGCAGGGCCCCAAGACGCGCATCGCCGCGGACCTGAACGCGAAGGGCGGAGGCACGAGCCTGGAGTCGATGGAAGGCGAGGTGAAGCTCATCGTGTCCCCCTCCCAATACCTGGGCCAGCCGCTGGGGCCGGTGGAGCTGGAGGCCAGCGCGAAGGAGGGCCGGTATTCGCTGATGCGGCTGCGGGTGCTCGCGCCGGGCGTCGCCCTGCAGGCCAAGGGAGACGGCACCGCGAAGTCGGTGAACCTGCAAGGCGGCCTCACCGCCGGCAACCTCGCCCTGCTCTCGCAGATGCTGTCCAAGCTGATGCCGGGCGTGGTGGCCCCCATGGCGGGCAACGGCACGTTGGACTTCTCCGTGAAGGGCCCGCTGCGCACGCCCGCCGTGAAGGTCGACGGCGGCTTCGCGGCGCTGCGGTACGGCGACGTGGCGGCGCAGGACGTCTCCCTGAAGCTGGAGATGCCGGACGTCAGCCACCCCCTCACGTCCAACGCCACGCTGGTGGTGTCCCGGCTGAAGGCGGGCGGACGGGACTTGCGCGACGTCGCCGTCACGCTGGCCACGCAGGAGCGTGCGCTGGAGGCCAGCGTGCGCGTGGCGGGAGACGCGGAGCTGGGGCTCACGCTCAGTGGCCAGGTGGATGCCAATCGCCACGGGTTGGCCATCCGGCAGCTCGCGCTGTTCTGGCCGGAGGCCACCTGGACGCTCCAGACGCCCACGCACGTGGGCTTCGGCGGAGGCAACGTTGACGTGGCGCCCCCACTGCGGCTCGCGTCGGAGGGGCAGACGCTGTCACTACAGGGCGCGATGCGCGGCCAGCGCGTCAACGCGCGCGTGGAATTGGGCGCGTTCGATTTGTCGCGCCTGCCCAGGTCCTTCGTCCCGGAGTCGCTGGGCCTGGGCGGCAGGCTGACAGGCCACGCCGCCGTCAGCGGGACGATGGCGCGCCCCGACGCGGAGACCGACCTGCGGCTGGAAGACGGCAGCGCGCGCGGCTACGAGGGGCTCCAGGCGAAGCTGAAGGCGCGATACGTGAAGGACCGCGCCACCGGAACGCTGGAGGCCAGCCTGCCCGTGGCGCGGCTCGCCGCCGAGTTCGACGTGCCGGTGCAGGGCGTGCTCAAGCGCCGGCGCGATGCGATGTCCGTGCGCCTGAATCTGGAGGACCTGGACATCGCCGGCGCCATGAAGCTCGCGGGCCAGCCCGAGAGCGCCAGCGGCCGGCTGGCCGGCACGCTGACCGTGGAAGGCCCCGCGCGTGAGCCCCTGCTGGACTTCACCCTTCGCGGGCAGGACGTGCGCTACCAGACGCCGCCGCCGGGCTTCTCGCTACCCCAGCCGCTGGCCTTCCAGCTGCGCGCCGCGTCCGACCGCGAGGACCAGACGCTGGATGCGCGCCTGGACGTGGAGGGCCTGGGCTCGCAGACGTACCTGGCCCTGCGGACGCCCTTCACGGTGGGCGGGCTGATGGCGAAGCCGCCCACGTCCGATGAACTCCTGGCGACGACGCTGGGCGTGGAGGCCCGCGTGACGCAGCTGCCCCTCACCCTGCTCAAGGGCATGAGCGGCGTGCAGCAGCCGGGCGGCACGGTGACGGCGCACCTGGACTTCGAGGGCTCGGTCCTGGTGCCCCACGCGACGCTGCGCGTGCAGGCCAACGCCGTGACGATGAACGGGCTTCCGCCCATGAACGGGCAGCTCAGCGTCGTGGGCGGCGACAAGGACGTGAAGCTCACGCTGAACGCGCAGCGCCAGGACGGACCGCTGGCGCAGCTGACGGCCACGCTGGCGGCCCCGCTGGGCGCGCTCCAGGACCGCGAGGTCTACGGCTACATCCCCTTCGACATCACCGGCCGCGTGGGCCCGGTGCCGCTCCAGGAGATTCCCGGCCTGGCCACCCCGGCGTCGCCCGTGGCGGAGGGCGCGCCGCCACCGCAGGGCGGCCGGTCCCAGGGCATCCAGGGCGTGCTGGCCATGGAGCTGGGCGCGCGGGGCACGCTCGACACGCCGCAGATGGAGCTCACCGCAGGCGTGCAGGACCTGGGCGTGGGCAACACGGGGCTGGGCCAGGTGCGCCTGAACTACACGTACCGGGACACCCGCTCCCGCTTCGACCTGCTGCTCACCGAGCCGGGCGGCGGCACCATGCTGGTGAACGGAGGTCTGGGCCTGGACGTGTCACTGCCCGCGCTCAACCGGGGCCTCCAGACAGACAACGCGCCGGTGGAGGTCGCGCTCAAGGCGCGCAACTTCAACCCGGCCTTCCTGTCCGGCACGGTGGAGATGCTGCGCAGCATCGGCGGCGTGCTCCAGGCGGACGCCAGCGTCGCCGGCACGTTGGGCGCGCCCCGCATGAATGGCAGCGTGGAGTGGAAGGACGGCAAGCTGGGGCTGATGGGCTTGGGCGAGTACCGCGACATCCAGCTCGCCCTGAAAGCCAGCCGCGAATCCATCGCCGTCACGACGCTGTCGGCGAAGGCCGGCAACGGCGCCCTGCGCCTCAACTCGCCGTTGACCGCGGTGCTCAACGCCCGGAATGAGTACGAGCTGTCCAGCCCCGGGACGTCCGACCCGCCGCTGGTGATGCGCAACTTCCCCATCATCGTCGACGACCAGCTCATGGCGCTGGTGAGCCTGCGCGCGAAGGTGGAGGGCACGCTGTCCCAACGACTGGTCAACCTGCGCAACGTCACCATCCCCGAGGCCACCATCGAGCTGCCGGAAGCTAAGCGCAAGGACCTGCAGGCGCTGGAGCGGCCCGGTGACGTGGTGCTGGTACGCAACGGAGAGCCGCTGGACCGCAAGAAGCGCAAGGAAGCGGCCCAGGCGCAGCCCCCGGCGAATCCCGACGGGACACCGGTGGAAGGCGCGGCCCCGGCGGAGGGCGTGGCGGTGGAAGACGAGGAAACGGCCACGCCCCCCATTGTGTTCTGGGTGAATGTGAATGCGCCCCGCAACCTTTGGGTGAAGGGCTCCGACATCAACGCGGAGCTGGGACTGTCAGATGACTTTCGCGTCGAATACACGGACGTGGCGCGCCTGTTCGGTGAAGTGCGCGTGCTGCGCGGGCGTGTGGACGTGCTCGGCCGCCGCTTCGACATCCAGCGCGACAGCCAGGTGCGCTTCACCGGCCCGGCCATGGCGCCGTACATCAACGTCACCGCCGAGCACCGCAACGACAGCGCCAAGGTCACCGTGTTCGTCACCATCCGGGGCCAGGGGCGGGAAATCACGCTCAAGCCCACCAGTGACCCGCCGCTGCCGGAGTCGGAAATCTACACGCTGCTGGCGACGGGCCGGCGCACGCTGGAGCGCAGCTCCGGTGCCTCCATGAACGCCAGCGCGCAGGCCGCGTCCGTGGTGGGCTCGCTGGTGGCCAATGAGGCCCGCAAGGCCCTGGCCGCGAAGCTGCCGCTGGACGTCGTCTCCATCGAGGCGGGGGACTCCGGCATCGCGGGCACCAAGCTGGAAGTCGGCACCTACGTGACGGACAAAATCTACGTCGGCTACACCGGCCGCGTGGGCGCCAACCTCCAGCAGGGAGAGAACGCCAACGCGGTGCGCTTCGAGTACCAGTTGGGCACGCGCTGGAGCCTGGAGGGCCAGTACGGCGACGCGCGCTCGGGCGGGTTGGACCTCATCTGGACCAACCAGTACTGAGGCTCGCTGGGACACGGCGGGCTCCCGTCCTTCCGGGCGGGAGCCGCCGCTTCGACGACTAGAGGCCGTACATCGCGAAGCACGAGCCCGCGGGGCCCGCGCCAGAAATGGGCGCGCTCGGCGCGCTCAGCCACGTGCTGTTGGCGCCGCACTGGTGCCACTGCTGGTCGCCCGTGGACTGCACGCAGGTGCGCGGCGGCACGGAGCGGCCCAGCGTGGCGGAGGAGCACCAGCCATAGGACGCGGTGCAGTTCGTGGGCTTGGTGGTGCTGCCCGCGGTGAAGGCGCCCGACTGGCACTGCCGCCACATGGCGTCCGACGAGCTCTGCACGCAGCCGAGCTCCGGCACGGTGGTGTCGGCCGTCTCGGAGTAGCAGCCGGAGGCGGAGCCCCACGCATAGGCCGACTCGTAGCGGTGGTAGACGACGGACACCAGCGACGAGCCGCCCACGTTGGTGCGGCCGCACTGGAGGGCATACGCGCCCACCCAGGGCGTGTACGTGTAGAGCGCCGCCGTCGCCTTGTTGGCGGGACGCACCGAGCACGGGTCCGACGTGGACTTCGTCACGCCCACGCGCCAGCCGGAGATGGTGGCACGGCCCGCGTCCAGGTCCGTCAGGTAGCCGCGCAGCTTCTTGGCGGAGCAGTCAATCTGCTTGCCGAAGCCCACGTATTGCGCGTCACAGCCGCTGGTGTCCGGACAGCCACAGCCGGTGGCCTTGGCCAGGTTGTTGGAGGTGCCGCTCTGGATGAGGCTGGACTCCACCTGGATGCGGGCCAGCATGTACAGCGGGCTGATGCCAAAGGCCTTGGAGCGCTCGACGATGAGCGCGGCGGCCGTCTTGTTGCTGAAGGCCGGGTCCCGGTAGTTCGCCAGGAACGAGTTGTTCTGCTGGAGGAAGGCCTGCACCTGCGCGGTGGTAATCCACTGGCCACCGGTGATGTCGGTGTCCTCCAGCAGCCGGTGCATGTCGTACTTCGTGGTGGCCTCCAGCAGCACCTGGCCGGTCAGCTCATCGATGACGGGCTCATCTGCCTCGTCGATGGGACCACAGCCGGCCGCCACCAACGCGGGCACCAGGAGCAACCACAATCGCGTCTTCATCGCGTCCTCGGGGGGATGGGCCGCGAATCCGGAGAGCAGTGCTCACCGTCCACCGGACACGGCCTGGGGGAGTCCGAGGCTCCTGCCGCGTGAAACATTATTCAAGAATTTCTTATCTTCAATGCCTGACGGATTATTGGTGTCCTGCTGAATCCGTCACCCAGGCTACACAGACAGCGCGCGGGCAGCGGGAGTCGCGTCCCCGCCATGAGGCACTTCCTCGCTGGCGAAGGGCGGCGGACGACATGCTCCTCTTCACCGAGGTGGTGGCGACTGGTGGCATCACCGCCTCGGCGGAGCGGCTGGGGCTGCGCAAGTCCACGGTGAGTTGCCGTCTCGCGGCGTTGGAGGAGCGGCTCGGCGTCCGACTCATCGAGCGCAATACGCGCGGGCTCCGGCTCACGGAGGTGAGCCGCGACGACCACGCCCACTGCGCGAGGCTGGTGGCGGAGGCTCGCGAGGTGAATCGCGCGCTCGGCGAGTCGCGCGTCATCCCGCTGGACGACGCGCACTTTCAACGGGAGGTGCTGGAGTCATCCGAGCCCGTGCTGGTGGACTTCACCGCTACCTGGTGCCCAACACCCCGGGCCGACCAGGACGTGCGCTACCGCACCACATTCCACTCACGGATAATTTTAGGCCCGTGTTGCAAAGTGTACACTGTTCGTGTATCCACTCATTCGCCCTGTGAGTCTCGCAGGGCGCGGGTCGCCCCACATCTCCGATCCCCCCATCTCGTTCGGGGCGACTCGTACCCACTGCGGACAGTCGCCCTCCTCCGCGCCAGCCCCTTCCTGTCCGGGGCGGCCCGCACCTCTACCAACGCCTTCGTTTCAACGGTCCAGCCGTCGGCGGGCCCGGGCTCGCGCGGCATCCAGCGCGGAGTCCACGCTGCCCTCGGCCGGCTTCGCTGGCGCCGGCGCCGCGTCGCCCTCGCGGGCCGGCGGAGCTGACGTCGGGGTTGTCCGTGTTGCCGGAGCGGACGGCGGCGCCGTGGGTGCCGCGGGGATGGACACGGAGTTCTCGCGGGTCCGCGGCGCACGCAGCCGTGGCGCGGAGAGGAAGCGGCGCACGGCCACCTCCGCCAGCAGCAGGGCCAGCGCCAGGGCCACCAGCCACGGCGCCAGCGCCACGCGGCCCAGCGACTCCGGGGCCTCCATGAAGAGGCCCGTCATGGACAAGCGCTCCACGCCGCCACCTACCGCCGCGATGGCGCGCAGCAGCTCCAGTCCCGCCTTCGTGGAGCCGGGCTCGAACTCCGGCGCGTAGGGCAGCGTGACGGGCGGCGCGCGGAGCACCTTCGCGCCCAGCCGTACCACCGGGTGCCACGTTCCACTGCCCTCCAGCGGGTACTCGGCGACGAGCCGGTCTTCATCCTCCCACCGCATCGGACGCTCCACCGGCGCGGCGCGTCCGTCGCCGGGCAGGAGCACCATCGTCGGTGCCGCGCCGGGCAGCGCCTCGCCGGGAGGCAGGTCCAGCGTCACGCGCAGCAGGTGCCCCCTCCGCTCGGTCCGCACCACCGCGTCCCCGACGGGCGCCGCGCCCGCCAGCGTCCAGCGCACCATCCCCTCCAGGGCCGCGCGCAGGGAGGACCACGTTCGCAGCTCGCCGGTGTACGGCCCGTCCACCTCCGCGGTGAAGGCCACCGTGCGCCCCGCGCCTCGCGGCCACATCGCCAGGATGGGCGCGCCATTCGTGTCCAGGGTGCGCAGCGCCACGTTGGCGCGGGGCTTGAGGTAGGTGAGGTTGTAGCCGCCCACCTGGGGCAGCCCCTCCGCAGACAGCCGGCCGAGCAGCGGCAGGTCCGGCGCGCCTTCCAGCGACGCGGGCTCATCCACGAAGGTGGCGCGCGCCACCGTGAGCGTCTCCTGGCTGAAGATGCGCGGCAGGCTCATCGCATCCTCGGCGAAGTAGACGCGCCCACCGCCCCGCTGGGCCACTTCCCGGAGCAGGTCCGCGTCCGGGTCCGAGGGCACGCCCAGCCCGATGACGGACACCGTCACCTCCTGCTCGCGCAAGTGGGCCAGCGTGCGCTGGTAGTCATCGGGCTCCTCGGAGTCCGCGGCGTCGGAGAACAGGAGGACGTGGCGCGTGGGCTTCTCGCTGCGGAGGATTTCCGTGCGGCCGGCACGGAGCGCCTCGCCCACGTAGATGCCACCCCCACCGCTGAATCCGCGCGCGACGGCATCCAGGGGCAGCCCCGCCTCCACCGGGCTGAGCGGGAAGATTTCATGGGCCGCCGTGTCCACCATGTGCACGGAGACCTCGTCCTTGGGGTTGAGCAGCGTCAGGGCGGCCACGACGCCCTCGGCGGCCAGCTCCATCTTCGTCCGCCCATCCGGGACGGTCATCCCCATGGAGCAGGAGGCATCCATCAACACGCTCAGCGCCAGGGACGCGCGGCGCTGCTCCTCGCGCATCTCCAGGGACACCGGGAGCAGCGGCTCCACGGGCGAACGACGGAAGCCGCCCTCGCCGAAGCTATTGCGTCCGCCGGTCATCACCAGCCCGCCTCCGGCCTGCTCGACGTAGGCCGCCAGCGCGTTGAGCCCCGGCTCGCCGAGCGCATTGGCGTCCACGTTCTCCAGCACCACGGTGCCCACGCCATCCAGGTCATCCAACGTGAGGCGGAACGGCGCGCGCACATCGAGTTGCAACCCCGAAGCGGCGAGCGACTGCGCGAGCGTGCCCCGGGACTGGTTCGTGAGCAGCAACACCCGGGGTGGGCCCTCCACGCGCAGCACGGCGACGCCCTGGTCGTTCTCCACGACGCCGTCGCCGGGAGCGGTCACGGAGAGCCGGTAACGGACCAGGCCGGGCTCCTCGACCAGGTCGCGCAGCGGCAGCACGTTGGGGCCCGGCTGGAAGTCGAAGGGCCCCTGGAGGAGCACGCGGCCATTGCGCTCCAGGCGGACGGTACCGGTGACGGCGGCGGAGGCATGCACCACGGCGGAGAACTGGAAGGGCTCGCGCTCGGAGACGGCGGCGGGGACGTCCACGGAGACGACGGCCACATCGAGCGGCGGTTCGGGGCGAGCGATGTGGCGCCAGTCCACGGCGAGGCCCCGGGCCGCCAGTCGCCGCGCGGCGCCGCGCGCGTCCACGCCCGTGGCGCGGCCATCGGACAGCACCAACACGCGGCCAGTGCGCTCGTCGGGGATGAGGGCGCTCGCGGCATCCAACGCGGCGGACAGGTCGGAAGCCTCCGCGTCCACAGGGCGCGTGAAACCGCCAAAGCCTCCGAGGGTAGAAAGGGGCTGCTCGACGCGCGCTTCCCGGCCGAAGGTGATGACCCCCACGCGGTCCCCGGGACGGCGCTGCGACTCCAGGAGGGTGATGAGTTCCTGGGCCGTGCGGTCCACGTCACGAGGCATGGACGCGGAGCGGTCCACCACCACGACGACGTCACTGCCGGCATCGGCCCATCGCAGCTCGGGGCCCGAGAGCGCGCCGACGACGAGCACCAGCAGCGCGGCGCGCAGCCACATGGGCGGGCCCGGCCGGCGGCCGTACTTCCAGAGGAAGAGGCCCAGCGGCAGCAGCAGCACCCACGCCTGCGGGAGGGAGAAGGTCATGCGCGACTCCAGCGCAGGGAAGCCATGGCGGACGCGCTCATGACGAGCCCCCGGTACTTGGAGCACTCGCACCTGAAGCGCCCGGCGTCTCTCGCCGCGTGAGGTAGAAGTCCGCCACCAGCGCGGCGAGCAGAAGAACCAGAGGCCATCGAGCCCGGCCCGGCGCGCTGCCTCCCGCGTCGTCGTCGCCGACCTCACGTGCCGGCACCTCCGCGCGCCCGCGCTCACGCAGGTCCGACTCCCGGGCGTCCAGCGCCAACACCTGCGCCGTGTCCACCACGTCGCCGTCACGCTCCAGCGAATAGGCCCCAGGCCCGGCGGGAGGTGACAGCGTCACCTCGCCCGCGCCAAACACAGGCCGGCTGCCACCCGGCCCCACGAGCGTGTAACGCGCACCCGCGAGCGTCACCACTGGCAGCGGCTCGCCCAGCATCAACTGCCGCCGAGGAAAACCCTCCCGCGTGCGGCGGGCCTCGCGCACCAGATTGCTCAGCAGCACCGGCCACGCGGACACGCGCTGCACGTTCGAACGCGACAGGTCCACGTTGACGTGAACCCGGCCGTCCGCCTCTTCGGACACCAGCACCGCGTCCCCAGCGCTCACCAGTGGCTTTCCAGGTGGATTGTCCCCTGCCGTCCACCGCACGCCCGCCAACTGCACGTCATCCAGCAGCGGATGCCCCTTCTCGGAGAAGAACGGCCCCACGAACGTGCGCGGCGCACCGCCCGCCCCCACCGTCACCCGAGCATCCGTCCCCGGCGGGCCCAGCACCAACACCACGTCCGTCGCCGAGCCCTCCGCTCCGCGCGCCACCTCCGGCGATACCGCGAGGAACCGCTCCAGTGCGGTCTGCTCGGGAGCGCCCAGCCCCTGCGCCAACGCCACCGCGATGGGCCGCATGGGCGCGGGCGGCAGCCGCACCTGGCCGTCCTCGGGCAACGCGTCGTCTGGAAGCGACACCTCCACATCGCCGGCTTCCTGGAACGTCAGCCGGACCGTCGCGGTGCCCTCCTCCGGAAGCTGCACGCGTTCCACCCGCTCCGTGCCTGCCTTCGCACCGGCCCCAGGCAACGCGCGGACCCGAACGTCCACCTCCTCCGGCGCCTCCCCGAAACGCGCCACCCGCAGCGTCACCGTGGCCGTAGGCCCCTCATCGCGCCGCTGCGCGGAGACCAGCGCCACGTTGCCTCGCGCGGTCCCCAGCGCCGTCCACCGCACGGACGCGGGCACCAGGGCCGCGTTCACCGGAGGAACGTCCGTGAAGAAGGCCACGCGCCGTCCCGCCCCCGCCAGCTCCTGCGCCCAGATGAGCGTGGGCATCGGGTCATGGTCCGCGCCCTGCGCCTGGAAGGACTCCAGCGCGGCCAACGCCCGAGAAGGCTCCGCCTCTGGCCCCGCGAGCATGCGCGGCGTGCCGCCACTGGCCAGCAGCGTCACCTGCGTTGCCTCCTCCGACTCCACGCGCGCCGCCGCCTCGCGCCGCACCTGCTCCAACACCGTCACACCGTCCGGCCCGCGCGCGGACATGGACAGGCTCCCGTCCACCACCAGCACCAGGTGCCGGACCCGCGCCGAATCGCCCCACCGTACGTCCGCCAGGAAGAGCGCGGCGGCCACCACCGCCAGCACCTCCAACAGCAGCGACGCCTCCCGCGTGAAGCGCTCCCAGCGAGGCCCTGCTTCGGCGCGGGGACTGGGTCTGCGCCACAGGAAGAGCGCGCTCACCACCACCGGCTTCTGCCGGCGCCGCAGGAAGTACGCCGCCACCAGCGGCACGAGCGCGCCCAGCGCCAGCAGCCCCCACGGGAAGCCGAAGCTCACGCGTCACCTCCCGCGACGCGCTCCATGCCCGCCCCCCAGCGCCCCCTCACGACGCACCCGCCGCGAGGAATAGAGGCCGCAGCGGCCCCGCGACCAACGCGCCCAGCCCATCCTGAGCCCGAGCGGTGAGCAGCGCCCCGCGAGCACGCAAGGCCGCGCCCCTCAAAGCGCGCTGGTGCTCCGCGAAGCGGCGCGTGTACGCGGCCAGCACCTCGTCCGTCAGCAATTCCTCCAGCGCCGCGCCGCTCTCCGAATCCACCAGCCGGGCGCCATCTCCACCCGCGGGGTCCAGGTCCTCGGCGTCCAGCACCTGCACCAGGAAGAGGCCCGACGCGCCACGCGCCAGCCGCGCACACAGCGCCGGCAGGTCCGCTTCGAAGAGGAAGTCACTCACCACCACGCGCAGCCCACACGGCCGCAGCGGCGGCAGGCGCCCCAGCGACTCCGGCAGCCCGTCCCTCGCGTCGAATTCCGCCGCATCCAAGGCCGCCCGGCACGCCTGTCCCTGAGCACGCTCCGGCCGGGCACCGGCCACCAGCAACGTGGGCGACAGTCCCTGCCGCGCCGCCACCTCCGCCGTCAGCAGCGCCACCTCCCGCGCACACGCGGCCTTGCGCGGGGACAGCGCCATGGAGCGCGAACCATCCAGCACCACCTCCACGCGCGGCGACACCTCGTCCTGGCGGATGCGCAGCACGAGCTCTCCCGTGCGCGCCACCGCGTTCCAGTCCACCTGCCGCAGGTCATCCCCGGGCTGGTACGCACGGAAGTCATGCAGTTCCAGCGCGCTGCCCGCGGACGTGGCACGGACCTCCCCCACGAGCCCCCGGTGGGGTCCCCTGGGCAGCGCCAGGGCCAGCCCTGGAACAAGCCGCGCGACGGCGGCTGCGTCCATCCGCTCGCTCACGACGTGTGGGCCCGCCGCTCACGCGCCACCAGCATCCGGTCCGTCCCGTAGGCGGCCACCAGCGCCAGGCCCACGACCGCGCCCAGCAAGTCCCAGGACATCTTCGGCCCGGACGCCCCGTAGTCGTACGTGGCGAAGTTCGCGATGCCCACCACGGGGTTGAAGAGGTTGAGGATGGGATCATCCCCATCGAATCCCATCAACACCGCCACCAACGGAGGCAGCGCCGAGGCCAGCGCCACGGAAGCCACGAACATCAAGCGCACCGCCACGGGCGTGGCCAGCCGGTCCGGGCGCACCTTCCGCCCCAACCACACCGCCAGCGACAGGAACAGCACGCCATACGCCGGCAATGCCAGGGTGGCCATCCGCAGGGAGAGGCCCTTCAGCGGCAGGTCCGAGGACCCCACCTGCAAGCCCCAGAACAGCGCGCTCCAGGCCCCCAGCAGGAACACCATCCAGCGGAAGCCCCGCAGCGCGCCGGGCCGCAACACGGACCAGGGCCGGGTGCTCGCGCGCAGCGGGCGCGCCTGACCATCCACGTCCGCGACCACGAACATGCCCACGCCCAGCAGGTGGACGCCGCCCAGGAGCGCGAACATCTCCGGAACACTGTGCTTACGCCCCGTCAGCCACCAGATGGCACAGCCGGCGAGCATGCCCACCAGCACCTGCACTCCCACCGCGCGACGCGGCCCCCGCGTGTAGTCCTCGGTGGGCAGGGACAGCCGGGATGCGGCGGCCTCAAAGAGCAGCCAGCCGTCCATGAGCATCAGCATCAGCGCGGTGCCCACCAGATAGAGGAACTCCACATCATTCAGGAACCGGTCTCCCATCTCCGATATCGCGTAGGCCGCGCCCAGGCCCTGCACCAGCGCCAGGCCCAGTGCGCCCAGCAGGCCGAAGTGGACGAAGGCACGCCCCATGCGGCCGTCGGCCAGCGTCGCCGCGCACACGCTGGCCACCGTGAGGAAGACGAGCCACGCGCCGCCCAGCGCCAGCACCACCAGAATCGTGGGCAGCGTGATGCCATTGAGGAAGTAGCTGAAGAGGAGGAAGGGCCCCGCCGCGGAGGCATACAGGGCCGCCTGCACGAGGAACGACGCCACCTTGCCCCGGAGGATGCGGCGCGGCCCCAGGCCGGTGAGCACCAGCAACACCCACGTCTCGTCCTCGCGCTCACGCGCCAACGAGCGGTAGGCGCTATACGGGATGACGAAGAAGTGTGCGACGCCCAGGCAGACGAAGAAGGAGAAGAAATACCCCTGGCCGCGCCGCGAGTAGGCGCCCTCGCGCGTGTCCACGTAGGCCACCAGCGCCACCGCCAGGCACGCCAGCAGCATCAACCCGAAGCACACCCAGAAGACGCGCGTGCGCAGTCCCTGGCGGAGCTCCTTCACCACCAGCGGGTTGAGCCGGTCCCCCCACCGCTGCGACCAGGGCTCCGCGCCCGCGACCTGGCCACCGCCCGAAGCCATCGGCTCCGGGGCCGGAGGGCTCATCGCCGTATCCATGGGCGCGCTCACGCCACCCTCCCCTTCGTCACCGTCATGAAGGCATCCTCGAGGTTCCGCTCCCGCGCGCTGAAGGCGCACACGGGAAGCCCCGCGGCCACCAGCGCCGCCAGCAGCACCGCCGCCGCCGCGTCCACCTGCGCGGGGCCCGCGCCCGCATCCAGCTCCAGGCGCACGCGCAGCGCCTCGCCCTCCCGCGCCACACGCTTCACGCGCGGCTGTTCGAGGAGCACCCGCTCCGCGCGCTCCCAGACGGCGTTGCCCGCGTCGCCCACGGCCAGCCGCACCGTCAGCTCGGGCGTCACCGCCGCGCCCACCTCCTGCTGCTGGAGCAGGTCCGCCACCTTCCCGGTGGCCAGCAGACGCCCCTGCTCGATGATGGCGCAGGTGTCGCAGATCTCCGCCAGCTCCGTGAGGATGTGGCTGGAGATGATGACCGCCTTGCCCTGGTCCGCCAGGGCGCGCAACAGCTCGCGCAGCTCGATACGGGCGCGCGGGTCCAACCCGTCCGCGGGCTCGTCCAGCAGCAGCAGCGACGGGTCGTGCAGCAGCGTGCGCCCCAGCGCCACGCGCTGCCGCATTCCCTTGGACAACGCGGTGGTGAGCCGGTCCGCCAGGGGCGTGAGTCCGGTGAACGCCATCACCGACTCCACCCGCTGCCGACGCGACGCGCCCTTCAGTCCATAGGCGCGCGCGAAGAAGTCCAGGAACTCGAAGACGGTGACGTCGTCATAGGTGCCGTACCGGTCCGGCATGTAGCCGATGAGCGGACGCGCCCGGTCCGGCGCATCCACCAGCGAGTGGCCGTCCAGCAGTACCTCACCCGATGTGGGTACATCCAGCGTGGCCAGGATGCGCAGCGTGGTGCTCTTGCCCGCGCCGTTGGGCCCGATGAAGCCCAGGATGCTGCCGGCCTCCAGGGAGAACGACACGTCATCCACCGCGCGCAGCGCCCCGTAGTCGCGCCGCAGTCCCTTCACCTCCAGCAGGCTCATGGCCGCCCCCCTTCCGACTGGCCTCGCACCAGGTGGATGCCGGCCTCCAGCTCCACGTCAACGGCGGACGAGGGCGCCGGCCCCAATCCCTCCAGGCGCGCGATGAAGCCACCCTCCGGGAGCGGAGCGCGGAAGTTCACCTCACCCCCTGACAGTCGCCCCTCGGCGAGCGACGGTTCCCCCACGCTGGACACCAACTGGTTCACCGGCGTCGCGCCCGCGGGCAGCGGTTCGCCCAGCGTCCCTTCCGCGCCATCCTCCAGCGCGGGCAACGCGTAGCTCTGGCTCCCCACCCGGACGTAGCCCTGCACCAGCCGCGCTCCCAGCGCGTTCTGGACGCGGACGGTGCCGCCCTCCCGCCGGACGACGAGCCGCGCGCGAGAAGGCAGCACGGCCACCTCGCCCCACTCACGGTAGGTCCGTGGCGGCAGGAAGCCATGCGTCACCGTCAGGCCATTCGTCCAGTCCAGGTCCGCCAGCATCTCGTCGGCGTTGTCTGGTGCCAGCAGCGCGCTCGTCGCCGGGAAGCGCACCGGCCCCGAAGACACGTTGGCGTACCAGGCAGAGACGCCGAGCGTCACCGCGCGCGAGCGCTCCGCGTCCAGCCACGTGAGGCTGTAGCGCGCGGAGTGCACGGCGAAACCATCCACGAGCACCGACCAGGTCACGAGCGCCACACAGGTGAGGACCGACACCAGGGGCACCGCCACGAGCACCGCCACCGGCCCTCGGCGCCGCGCCAGCAGCAGTCCGCCCGGCCCCACCGCCAGCACGAAGGCGAAGATGAGCAGCAGGAACCGCCCCACGGGCGTGTTGGCATGGTCCAGCAGCGGCGTGATGCCCCCGGCGAGCAGGTTGCTTCGCTCCCACCGAGGCGCGGCCCCCGCGGGATTCACGGGCCCTGGGATGAACTCCCCCAGCATCGCGTTCAAGGCCTGTCCGCATTCGAGCGCGGCGCCACACAGCCGCACCCGCCCGAAGCCATACGGCACGGCATCCCTGGAGCCTTCCGCGGTGAACAGCGGCAGATGCTCCGTCAGGCTGCTCGACACCTGCGGCAGGACGAGCCGTCCTCCCGAGAGGACGTAGGACTCCAACACGGCCCAGACATCCGCGGGCACGGAAGCCAGGTCTCCCGGCACCATCACCACGGAGTAGCCCACGTAGGAGGACAGCTCCCTGGGCGCATCGCGCGGGTCAACGGTGCGCACGGAGAACAGCGGGCTGCCGGTCGCCTCCACCCGAGGCACCCCCGACGTGTCGTCGAAGTCCTTGAGCGTCCCCAGCACCAACACCGTCCCTCCCGTGGAACGCTCCACATAGACGGGGGTGTGGGCCGGGAGCGTCAGCGGAGACAGGCCGGGCGACTCCACCTGGATGCTCCCCGCCTGAACGGTCGCTGGCACTGGCAGCCAGGTGACGAGCCGCCGTTGCGGCGGCACCTCCACGGAGCGCTCGGAGGTTCGCGGCCCCGCGTTCGAATGTCCCTGGAAGGTCAGACGGACCTGGAGGGGCACGAGCCCCGTGTTCTGGAGCACGACATCGATGGGGGTGTAGCCGCGCTCCGGCTTCAGCGCGCTGGTCCGGATGGAGACGCGCAGGTCGCCGTGGATCCGCGTCTCAATGGTTCCAGAAGCGTCGCGATACCCGTAACCCGAGGGCGCGGCCTCGTCCGCGAGCGATGTGGCGAAGGCCCGTGAGCCGCCCAGGGCGCAGAGCAGGACACTCGCGGTCAGTACCGCGCTACGCACGCGGCACCTCGGGGACGGCCTGGAGCAGCGCGCGCACCACGTCCGCCGCGCTGACCTTCTCCAGCGAGGCCTCGTAGGCGAGCACCAACCGATGATTGAGGGCGGAAGGCGCGGCGGCCACCACGTCATCGAAGCCCACGTTGGGCCTGCCGTGCAGCAACGCCAGCGCGCGCCCGGCGGCGGCGAGCGCGAGCGCCGCGCGAGGACTGGCGCCATAACGGACGAAGCGGCGCACGGCGTCGGGCGCCGACGGTTGGCGTGGGTCTGAGGCCTCCACCAACCGGCCGATGAAGTCCGCCACGGGGCCCGGCAGGTGCACGCGGTCCGCGGCGGCGAAGAGGCGGCCCAGGCCCTCCGCGTCCAGCACCGGCGACAGCTCCGGCGGCGCGCCACGCACGCGCGTGGTGAGCAGCGCGCGCAGCGTCTTCGCGCCCACGGGAGGTACCTGGATGCGGAAGAGGAACCGGTCGAGCTGCGCCTCGGGCAACGGATAGGTGCCCTCCAGCTCGATGGGGTTCTGCGTGGCGAGCACGAAGAAGGGGTCCGGCAACGGCCGCGTCTGCCCCAGCACGGTGACGCTGCGCTCCTGCATGGCCTCCAGCAGCGCGGACTGCGTCTTCGGACTGGAGCGGTTGATTTCGTCCGCCAGCACCAGGCTGGCGAAGAGCGGGCCCTCGCGGAAGACGAAGTCGCGGCGGCCATCGCCTTCCAGCACGTAGGTCCCCGTGATGTCGCCGGGCAGCAGGTCGGGAGTGAATTGGATGCGGCGGAAGGGCAGCGACAGCAGCCGCGCCAGCGCCTTGCACAGCTCCGTCTTGCCCAGGCCAGGCAGGCCCTCCAGCAGGACGTGCCCGCGCGCGAGCACTGCCACCACCACCTGCTCGACGACGGATTCCTGGTCCAGCATGACGGTGTTCAGCCCGTCCTTGAGCCGGGCCGCCACCTCCGCCGCTCCCTGTGCCTCGGCGGGACTGAGAAGCTCCGCTGCCACGTCATTGCCCCCTTCCAGACGACTCGCCACCAAAGTACCGCCTCACCATGTCCCGGTTGCGGGGAAGCAGCGGCGCCGCACCGGGCCCCGCCGTCGCCTCCCCCCGCGCCTGGGTGCCCTGCGCGCCGCCAGCCCCGGCCGGGCCCGCGCGCCGCCGAGGGTCCGCGGCCCGGAGCCCCCAGAGCTCCTCGCCCTCGTCGCCCCCCTGCCCGGGAGGCAACGGCTCGAAAGCAAGCCGCTCCGGGTTCATCTCCGCCTCGTCACCAAAGACGAGCGGTTGGCTTCCGCCACCACGTGACACACCCGCGCCCTTCCGCACGCCCCGGCTCGCATGCCCCCGCTGGCCCGAGTTGGATTGCCCCTCGCC